>JABDLW010000567.1 GCA_013001805.1 Saprospiraceae bacterium
ATTCAGAGGAATCAATCGAGACCAGACCCTTGTCCTGATAAAGACTTTGATGAATCAAAGACATCGATTTCACCCGGTTGCGACTTTCTTGAATGGCTTCCAGCGCATTCTTGTCCTGAATTTGATAGGATTGCATGCTGAGTAGAGATGAGATTACCTGTAGATTATTTTTCACCCGGTGGTGAATTTCCTTCAGCAACGTTTCCCGCTCTGCCAGTGCCTGGGAGATCAATTTTTTCTGCCGGTTAATTTGAAAATAAAGCCGGTAGATAAATGCAGAAAATATGGATAAGGCAATTCCCACCAGAATTAAAATCAAGTTTCGGTTTCGGGAATTTTTTAATTTAATTTGATCAAGTGCTTGCTGGGTATTTAATAAAGTGATTTCCCTTTCCTTGGCATCCACTTCAAATCTGGTTTGCATCTCTTCGATGAGTGCCAGTTTGCTATGGGCATTGATGCTGTCATTTAAAATATAAGATTCCTGCAGCGCATCAAAACCACGTTGATAATCCTGCAGGGCATATTCAACTAAAGCTTTATCCTTTAGTAAGGATCTAAGTACCTCCAATTTGTCTGATTTTTTTGCCAGGACCAAAGCCTCTTCCAGATAGGCGTTGGCAAGCCGGTAATCCTTGCGATTAATGCTGATGGCTGCCAGATCCCCCGAAGCCAGGAGCAGGTAGGGAGACTCTGGTGCCTGATGGTGGAAGTAGTCGTAACTCTCCTGTACCAAAGGTAAGGCCCGGTCCCATTGGCCCTGATCAATCATTATCTTACCCTCTGACAATTGACAGGCAAAGGCATCTGCTTCCGCGGAGATTTCCTGATATTGACTTCTGGCCTCCTGCAAAGTAGCCAGGGCTTCCTCATACTGTTTTTTTTCAGCCAGCAACAAACCTAAATTCATTAAGCTGGTGGCAATTCCATTACTGTCGGCCAGGGTTCGTTTTAATTGAAGGGACTCGCGGTAATATTTTTCCGCCTCATCTAACTTATTCAGCTCTTTTGTGCATATTGCCAGATTATTTAACAGCCGTGAGAAGCCCCTCGGCTCATTTATTATATTATATAATTGGTAGGCCTCATAATAGTGCTGTAATGCCATGTCCTTGTTGCCAGCATAAAAATGTGAAAGACCAAGATTAGTTTGGACGGCCGCCAGTTTTGCTGTATCACCGAGGAGGCGACTAATTGAATCTACTTTCATGAATGCCCTCACTCCAGCCATATGATTTCCCTGCTTATTTTCCAGAATGGCCTTTTCGGTATAAAGCTCCGCCATACTTTTCGGATCATCGATTCGATCCGCAATTTTCACTGCCTCCCGCAGATATACAGCCGCTTCAGATATAGATGCAGATCTGGCTTGCGCCAAGCAGTATTGCAATCGGAGGCTGTCTGTGGCAAGTTGCTCAAGTTCTTGATTTAAGTTATCTGCCAACGGCGACTGTGCCCACACGTTAACACAGTTGAAAACAAGTCCCAGGACAAAAAGAAGAACCAACCACAAAAAAATACTACGGTATCGCATGAGTTGCAGGTTGCTTTCTTCAAGGTACTAAGTATTACCGAAATTGACCATGACCGCTGGAGTTGATGGCAACCCATACTCTTGTTATATTACAACTTGCTCCAATCCAATCCCTTTAATAGAGTTGATTTTTCCGCCAAACTGAAAATCTTGTGACAATTATCTCTCAGCAGCGGATCGATCAAACCCAGGGCTTCCTTCTCCGTAATATATTTTTCTGTGACTAAGTCATCAAGTGCCCGGGCAATTCCGTCCCGGGTTATGATCGCATGACCAACGGTAGATTCAGCAACTCGATAGTCACCTCCAAAAACAATCAGTTTATTCGATGGAACCGTGACAATAAACTTCTTGAGGAATTCCTGGGCCGAAACCGGATTAATAATCCACGACCAACACATGTCGATGTAGGCATTGGAATAATGTTTAGCCACGGCCAACATCTCCTCGTAGTAAGGGTAACTTATATGGAAGAAAACAAATCTCGCATGTGGTCCTTGTCGACAGAGCATGGTGGCATCGCCAGGATTGGTCCTCACATTGGCTAAATCCATTCGATCCTGACCAGCCAGGTAGCCAAGATGAATTTTGACCGGCAGATTAAATTCAGTGGCTTTATTCACTACATACCAGAATAGGTGGTCCTCAAGTGCTTTTCTGTCTTCCCCATCGACCGGTTGTCCTTGCAAGATTTGATGACAGGTGTCGCTCACCTTTTCCGCTTCCGTAGGTTGAAAATCTATACGCCTTCCATAAGCCAGGCTCACTTTGATACCGACGACATATTTCCCGTAACGGTCAAACCAATAGTCGATCACCTGGTGCCAATCTTGTAATGTTGCCGGAATAATGCCTGCTTCATTGGCTAGTTTTGCGTTACCGGGATCACTGACAAAGGAGTTGGCTTTAAGGTCACTCATGATAAACTCAGGGTATTCAGATCTTAGTACGGGATAATCAATCAGAGGATCAACCTGGCAGGATTCAATGTTTGCTTTGGAGCCCTGCAATACATTCTTGTAAAATCCCTTGACCAATAAACGCTCGTAAGCTTCTTGCAGGCGTGGCACCGATGAAGCAGAGATATCCTCAATATCATACAGTTCTTTTAGGGTGAGTCGAACCGCCTGAGCATAACCGGTGAATTTTGTTTCCTGCCAGATGGGTTCCAGATACTTCCATTTGTCGACCGGGTCAGTGTCCGGCGAGAAAAACATCCGGTAGTCTTCATTAGACATGCCCGCGACGATCATATCGGAATTTAGATAATGATTGAGCAGAATTGTCCAATCATTACATTGCCGGCCGATCATCCGTTCTCCGCTCAGCCGGAATGACTCGGGATAGAGGTGTTCGTGTGCATCCACCATCGGTGTAAGGTAGACGGCTTCTCTTATGGCCTCCAAACTTTTCCCTTTATTGCGATTTTCTTTTGTCGGCGGCATACTTCCTGAACCACCCAGGAGCAGACCAGCAGTATAGATGCCAGTTTGTTTGATAAAATCCCGGCGTTGTACGTCGTTCGCTTTCATAGGCTAATAATTTTGCTGCTTAAAAACATGACTTTGAAGGTCTGATTTGATCATTTACAAACTACCCAATTTGGTGTCAGCATTGTAGGGTACCGGCCTAGGTTGGAGCATGTCCACTAAAGGACCAATGACTTCCCGGGCACAAAACATATTTCCCAATGGATTATAGTGACCAATAAAATATCTTTCTAAATATTCCCCAAGCTCAACATTAAACTGTTGATATTCTTCCAGGTGCTTGGTGGCAAGATCTACCAGTGGCAAGTTTTTTGACTCAATCAAATCAATAATGCGCTGATCCCATCTTTTATTTTCTTTATGAGCCCGGGCTATGTATTCTGCCGGATAGGATAAGATAAAAAGGACCTTTTTATGGTGTTCAATGGCAAATTGCTCGATTTTATCAATGATCTTTTCGGTGCTAAATAGAGCACATTCACGATGATAGGCATACACGACCTGCGACATGGTCTCAAGAGAATCGAGCGAAGTCTGGATACCATGTGTTTTGGTCAATGCCTGAATTTCACGGTAATGCAATTTTTCATTGCGTTCTTCCGATTTATTGTGTGCGATAAGAATTTTTGCAACAAAATCATCTTTAAATAAATCGTAAGTTGAATCAATGTCACACAGGCGGTAAAAATCCGCTTGTTCGGGAGTGGGATTAGCATGTTCGGTGATGGTTTTATTTTTCAAATCGACCTTCAGGAAGGGTAGTGGCGGCTCGATGAATCTGACGTGTTTATTAATCCGGAAATTTCGCCACGCATCGAGGTTTCTATAGTGGTCATCACTATAAATATTAAAAATGATGTACTCAGATGGGGTGCGCCTTTCCTCCTTCAACATGCGTAAATAGGCCTGGTAAACTGACCAGCCACCGACACCAAAGTTTTTAACCGGTTCCTGAAGATTGGCAGCCAGCACTTCCTGCCAGGTTTCATGATCACTTACCTGATGGCATTGAGTGAAGCTGTTTCCGTAGGTATTTATCCGACACGGTTTATCGGCATAGTTCGACATTAGGCGTTCGCCGTCCGGTTTCTCATAATGGTAAACTGAAATAGCATTATTGACACCATCCTTAAAATAAGCGTCACGTAATAACCAACCAAATTCACTACTATGTTTGGAAAAGGGAAAAGCTGTGCCGGCAAAATAAGCGTCTACTTCTTCCCGGGAATATAGTTTCCCCTTCAGAAATGCCCGTATTTCTTCCTCCGTGATGGAATCTAAAATATTTGGTTCCGTCTGCTGACCTAATGGTGATCCTGACATCACACTGAAACCGAGGCTGGTGATCATACTTTGTTTGGTGAATTTGCGCCTATCCATAGCTTAATTTATGTGTCATACTAAAAATTTGTTCCAGGTGCGTTAAAGTTTTGAAGCAGGGATCATTAGTTGAGAACTGAACAGCGTGATCCATTAATATTTTCTATCTAAAGTAGTGGCCCGGTTGATTATGTTACGGTATACTTCCCGCCCCTGATCGATTACGTCAAGCATATGTTTTTTTTGATCTTCTGTATCAAATAAACCTTTTTCCTTAACCCAATCTGCCAGTCGATCTATGATACTGATAAATCTTTCGGCTGGTTCCGCATATCCCGCTGCTCTGCCCGCAAAATCAACGTAAATCGGATTGGAGTGTGCCCCCTCACAACGAGCCGCAATCCATCCTGAATCATCAATGGTAATCAGGCTTTTCTTTTCGGTAGTATTAACGAGAACTTTTCCGTTAAACAAGATTTCGACAGGTAGTTTGCCATCTGGCATTAGGGCCTCAGTGCTTACTTCCAGTTGCACCGGGCCTTTTTCTACACTTATTACACTTCCGGGAACCTGAGCGTCCACTTCGAAAAATAGCATGGGTCCTCGTGTTATAAAGCTCTGCCCCTTCTCTAATCCTTTTCGCCAATTTTCTAAAGTGAAGGTTTGGCCATCCAATTGGACATAGACCCGGGGAGAATCTTTTATGGTCCAGTCAGGGCCCGCCGTGGCAGCTACTCGAAACCCACAATTCAAAATGTCGTACCATATGTCCAGTTGGCCTCCGTTTCCATAAATTTCTGCCAATTGCACATTACCTAAAGCGATATCCACCGGCATTTCAAATCCGGTGGATGGCCAGGGAGTTTCGATGCTTTCAACACCGCGGGTAAAGTTACCGAAATGGGCGGCGATGGTTGTTGCTCCTTGTCGCATGGCTTCTTCCAGAATGATAGCATTGGGTGGATAATCGGGTCCGCCAAGTTCACCCAACGCTCCGGTACTAATCGGTTGTATTAATTCTTTAAGACCCATGAAAGCAAGGTGTCCATAGGGATTATTACGAAACTCCTCACCGTAGGTAATGATGTGCTGGGTTGTGCTGAATGTTTCCCGTTTACCCATAGGAAATTCATTAGCATAAATGGCGTGTGTTTCCCATTCTCCTTTCAGCGTTAAAATCGCCGAAACATGTAAATCTTCCCCCTGTGTGACCAGAGGCCAATCCTTATCAAGATGCACCGGCATTCCTACATCTGTCGTGTGAATATGTGTCTGCCCCGAATACCATCCCAGATCCGGCATATTAATCCACCGTTCCAAGTCCACATCAATAATGCCATTTTCCGGGACCGCTATTTCTACTGGTATATATTCAAATCCACAGTATATTTTAGCAAATTTGTTTTTGGGGCTAACACCCAAGACTGCCTGACCATCGATGTAAAAAAAGGGCCCAGGCTGAAAATCCCATAGGGGAGTTCTCCAACCGCTATTGGAATTTCGACTTACGGCATAGGAGGCTCCTTTAACCGGAAACCAGTATGCATTATCTGCAGCATCTTTTACTTCAATTCGACTTGTAAGTAATTTTTCACTAATCTTGTCACGTACAGAAAAATTGATGCCGGAGCGGAAAGTTGTGTCAGAAATATGTTGAATTTCTTTTGCAGGTAAAATAACCTTGGTCGGAGTATCGCCGGGAATCAGGGCAAATCCCGGTTCTTGAATGGGCACACTCTTTACCTGGAAACGTACGGAAGATTTGTTTCCCAGGTTATCCCGAATGGTGATCGGATGTTCGTATACTTTTAGCTGTTGCGGTGCACACACGGCAAAGGTGAATCGGGAAGCGCCGGGATCAAGAACAAAGTGTTTATTCCAAAATAATATTTCATCATTGTTGTCACAGTGCATGAAAAGGTGTACTGGTATTTTTCTGTTGTTGATTACTTCAATGAGTACCACTTTAGAATGTTGAAGTTGCACTTCGATGGGAGATCCATTCCACACTCCATGAATGGATTCGTTGACATTAAATCGAATGGAGGGGTTTTTAGTAATAAGCTCAGCAAAGTAATCACGGCATTCCTGCAGGAGTTTTTTTTGCAGGAGTTTTGTTTCACTAATTTGCTCCATGACCACATCGGCATTAATGAGAAGATCTTGTTCATCAGTTAATGCGCGAATTTTCCAGGAAGCGGTTCGTAGCTGATGCCAGGTTGCAAATATCGCGGTTGCCTGTTCATCATCAATCCTCAATAGTTGGATGGCCATGAGATAGTCATTTAACTCCTGCAGTACTTCGTCACTTTGCCCGGGATGTGCCTTTAAGTTGACGGGAATCAGTAGCAAAAATATATACACTATAAATAAGCTCGAAATGATTTGATTCTTCATCTTGGTAAGATACTGAAAAGCAAAGAGATGGGAAACACAGTGGATTTGAGAATATTCTGACTTCTAAAATGCAAATGAATTATCTCATTTGTATTCAAACGAATGAGCATAAAACCTTTAAGCCCTGCTGATTTAGGGAGGCGGGTAATTTATGGCCTAGAAGTGGGGAAGGGGACCAAATCTATTTATGTGGAACTATCGAATCTGCTTCGATTTTTTCCAACCGGGAAATCAGTTCATTGATTCTGACTTCCTGGATTTGAATCGTCTTCTCCAGAGTATTGATAATGTCTTCATGTTTTTTGGCTTGCATCGTTTTCTGGTCCAATTCTTTAATACCTTCACCAATTAATGCAAGCCACTTTGAAGTATTTATACCTTTTTGACGACCACTGGATCCGGCAACCCCAGCAGTCTCTGTAATGATTATCTCTGGAATAGTGGTTGGGTCCATTCTCAAATAATCTTGAGAAAAGCTATTTTCTCCTAACTTATAGTACTCCACTTTAATCTTAGCTAATTGGGTCAATGCATTGATCTTCGTCGTGTTTGATAGCCTTCTATCGTTCACTAAAGTTGGGGATGAGGCGGGCATTACTACGAAATCAGAAGCTAAAACCGGGGCATAAAAAAAATTCTGTTTTACTACCTCAAGACCACCATTTACATCATCAATTCCAAAGATATAGGTGGTATTTGTACCATAGGTTGTCTTTAACCCACTATACCAACCAGTGCTTCCTGTAGCATCGATGGTTAGGGGTACATCTCCTTGAAAGGTAGCGGTTCGATCAATGGTTAATTTACCATCGACTTCGGAATTTCCCTCAAAATTGGCAATTTGTGCTAGTACAGGGACTAGTAAAAAAGAGGTAAAAAAAGTTACAGCTAAGAGACGGAGTATAGATTTAATTTTCATTTCTTTGGTTTGAAGTGCTTGGGGCTTTTTGTTTTTGTGCCATTTGTTTATTTTCTATCCTTTCAATCAAATATGTTGCTTCCTGGATCCTTTGGTTGATTTGATCATTCTTAGACGCTATTGAGATTATTCTTTCTTGTATTCCAGGAATTACATAGTGTTGCCTATCGAGCTGCTGCAAACCTAGCGTGGAAATCATCAACCAATTATTGAGACTAATACCATGGCCATTTAGACCTCCTACTCCAGAGACACCGGTCACTCGTAAGATACTTGGAATTTTGTCGGTGTTGGTTGGATTCTCATTGCTAAAGTCGATGCTACCGATCTCGCTTAAGACTTCCAGCGCATTAATACTTTCTGAGTCTAAATTGGGTAGACTATTGCCATGATCTGCTGCGGGAGATAAGCTAAAACCTGAAGCCAGTATAGGGGCGTAAAAGAAATTCTGTTTTACTACCTCAATACCGCCATTTACATCATCAATTCCAAAAATATAGGTAGTATTTGTACCATATGTAGTCTTTAATCCACTATACCAACCGGTACTTGCTGTAGCATCGATGGTCAAAGGCACGTCCCCTACAAAGGTTGCCGGTCGATCAACCTCCAAGGTGCCGTTAAATTTTCCGTCACCGTCAACAGTAGCAAGGAAGGAAGAGGCCAACTTTGTACCAACCGTCCCACTCATCAATTCTGCGTGCATCCGATTCATCTGACATGTCGTAAAATGATCGCGACAAGTCCATCCATATGACATAAGATTACGAACATTTGGCGAGTATATTGCGCCGTTGCAATCCACGGTTATTCCATCTGTGTAGGTACAAGTGGCCAAACTCCAGGTAGCATTATCTAAATTAGGATCCGCGGGTGTGTCGCAACAAAAATCACCAGCTGTAGCACAATTGGAACCGTTTACATTTTCAATTAAAGGGCTTGGGCAACTTTGCTCAAATCTCTCGTGGGTATGAAGTAATCCCAGGTCATGGCCGATTTCATGAGCCCAATTTCCAGTGTTTAAACGATTTTCTGAAGCTGCGAAATAGTCGCTAGGTATATTAAATGCGTTTCCATTTACGCCATCCACCATTGAATTAAATATGAAGGCATCAATTCGATTGGTCGCTCCATAAGTTGGATACAGAATGTCTCTGGTGATGCTAAACCAATCTGCATTTGTTGCGGCGTAAGTGTCATTTAAGACTTCATTAATTGATTCAAGAACGAATTGTATATCACTTGCGGCAAAAAAAGCATTAATTCTTGCCAGTTCATCATTAATTTCTCCTATAGTAGCACCATCGGAACCATCACTCTTGCGAATAATATGAAAAGTAATATTAATAGTGTAGCTGGTTGATGTCTTGCGCTGGGCTATCAGATTGTTTACTTCAGCCTCAGACATCACCTTTGAATAATCAGGTGTGGGCGTGTCACACTGA
Organism: Saprospiraceae bacterium; assembly: GCA_013001805.1. Classification (GTDB taxonomy): domain Bacteria; phylum Bacteroidota; class Bacteroidia; order Chitinophagales; family Saprospiraceae; genus JABDMH01. The sequence continues at coordinate 9,106 of JABDLW010000567.1, forward strand.
TTGTACGCAAAATTATAGCAAAACAAAAATAAGAGAATGAGTGTGCTGGTCCATTTCATTACTAATAATACACTAATTCTATGTATTTCTATAACAATTTTGGAATTCCACTAGATAAAAGAGTCGCATTTTTTAAAAGAAAATTACGACTCTATATTTACAAGTCCTCGCAAAACTCAAATATTGTGCGAGTCAGTTTTGTTAATCACTTCTGTAAGAAAATAAATGTCTCCTGGGAGGACTCATTCCATATTATGACCCATCAGTCTTCAATCGCATTACCGACTTTCCCGATAAAATCATTCCACGTGTTATCTGTTATTTTCAGCTCATTTTCATCGAGTCCCAGGCGCACCACCACCATGTCCCATGCTGGTATGATAAACATTTTGTTGTTATTATAACCGGAAGCAGCATAGGTTCCAGCCGGTGCATCGGGCCAAAATCGGCTACCATTGGTGCGGATTCCATTCACCCACCAATTAAACCCGTACACCCCGATTCCGTCGATATCACTCAAGGGTGTACCTAATTTCATCGAAGCAGGTACCTGCACTTGAGTAGATTGTTTAATCCAATTTTTGCTGATTAATTGACTTCCATTCCAGTTACCCTCATTCAAGAATAGCAAACCGAAACGGGCCATTTCAATCGCGGAAATATAAATGCCTTTACCATTATTACCAGCTCCGCCTACCACTTTTACACCACCGATTGGTCCAAAATCGCCCCAATGCCAGGCATCGGTATTCATGCCAATAGGATCGCCAATGCGTCGTTTAAAAAAAGCATCGAGAGGTTCTTCCGCAATGATGGTTAGGATATGGGCAAATTGATTCATGGCCGCATCCCAGTAGGCATATTTACTTCCGGGTGCGAAAAGCGGGTCAGAATCCGGAAAAAATGGTGTTTTGCTGGCACCGTGTGTATACCCGGTTGTTGCCGTATCACCCACTGATTTATAACCGCTGGTCATTGTCGCAAAATGCGATAATCGAACATCCGGATACGAT
>JABDLW010000613.1 GCA_013001805.1 Saprospiraceae bacterium
CCTATTACCCCGGCTATGCGAAAATGTTTAACAATGTCGGTAAAGAAAGGGGATGGCCACCCGTGACGTGGGAACGGTTTGACGCGCAGACAAATAAATGGGGTGCATTGGTTGTAGGCGACCCACAAGAAGTAGCCGGAAAAATTCTGAGACATAGTGAAGCCCTGGGAGGCGTTGATCGCTTTACTTTTCAAATGGATAATCCCCTGATCACCCATGAACAATTGATGGCAGCTATCAAACTGATCGGTGAGGAAGTGATCCCGTTGGTTAGGAGTAATGCGTGATTCGTAAAATTAAATTAGTGTTTGAACATATTTAGTGGGTAAGAGATTATTTAATAGTTCGTGTCGCAAGTGTCTAAAACGTTTCGAATTAAAGTAGTCTGATTCTAAGATTTGGTTGTTCATTTTTTGCCTGCCCGAATGAAGCCGTTCAGGCGGGGGTGCACATTCTTCGGCTCCGCCTCAGGATTTAAAATTTAACCTGCCCCCACGTGGTTTCTTTTAATCTTGTGAGAAAACAGGTTTTAACTCATGTATTTAATGAAACAACGGAATTAGATATTCTCTGATTCTTTTTCAGCACCAAATAGCTGACCCATACCACCCAATAGGCATCAAAAACAAAAGTGATTTTTTGTAAAAACGGGAGATAGTAAAATCCGATCTTGGTTTGAAAAATAATAAACACAATGATGCTAAGCAGAAAACACAAATAAGCCAATATCTTTAAGCCCTGGTGATCATAGTTTCGCAACTCAATAAAAAAAGGAATTAATGCAATGGTACCCATAATACCGGTTAGGGTCACTATGACATCATGATAAGCTGTAAACATAAAGCTGAAGATGGTCATAGTTAATACTCCAAAAAAACGGGTTAAGAAGGTATTGCGGTTTTTCACGGAAAATATCTCTGGAAGCAGATAAAAAAAAGAGATCATAGTAAAGCTCAAAACCCAGTGCGAGATGATGGCCAGGGTGCGGGCATTATTCTCGATTCCTGCCAAAGTAGTGCCCACCATCACATCACACAGAAAATTGTTGAAGAAACTGTAACCTATTGCATCAGGATAGTTGATTGACCCTCCCGGATAGCCAATGGCTGCCGTACTAAAAAGGATGAGATAGACAACCAATCCAACTATGGGAAACCAGGGATAATAGGTCTTAATGGCATGTAACATCACCGTTCCAAACATACCAATCTAAATATTGTTTTGCCGCCAGCCACCATGCGATTTAAGATCCAGCAATGATCATTTAATAATGTGTATGCAATATACTTTGCTACTATTAGGGTAGCAAATGGTTCTTAAGCGCTTTCAGAAACGGATTCCAGGGAAACGTAGTAATTATCTTTAATTCCTCGATCAATGTTGTGTCTTCATCCAGGAAAGCAAGAATCTGAGAGATATCATTTTTGGTATACATGTCTGAAAAGAGTCGCTCGCCTAAATGATTGTTGTTGTAAAGTACATCCAGAAACAAACTATCATATTTTTTATGTCTATGACTGAAGAGTGCCTCATTGGGAATTCGGCCATGCTTGATATTATCTATGATTTTCGCACTGTACTTTTCGGCGTTTTTAAATGAGTATCCGGACGATGCCTTCACCCATGATCCGGCAGTGCCGATTTTGGTCATACAGGTGCTATTTGATTTATGAAAAGGATAATTACTCATGGGAATTAGTCCTTTTTCTATCTCCAAAATTTCATATTCGGCTGCACCTAAAATCTTGACCATGTATTTTTTCAGATAATAGTCGTATTCATCATCTGGAATTGTTTGTGGAGAGAAAAATGTGAATTCAACCAGGGCTTGCCTGGAATTTACCGGGAGGACATAAGTAAAACTCGTTGACTCGGGATATTTGATTCTAAAGTCCATCATGGTAAAGCATTCCGGATCAAACACGGCGTCTTTGGTCTCCACCAGCCATCCCTTAAAGTGTTGGAGTACATTTATATACTTTTCCTGACTGGCATAGAAGTCCCCATCGATCTGGCTATCAAAAACATGTTTTGCCTGGTAATTCGCGTTTGCCGTAATAACTTCAGTGGGACTGCCCTGGTTTATTGCTTTAACCTCATCCGTAATCCATCTAATATTGGCCACATCATTGATTTTATCCTTTGCCATCCGGTAAAAGTCAATAGATCGCAACATCTTATACTTATAATCTCCGAGATCAAGGGGTGTGTGATGATCAGCGGAGACAAAGACAGACTTACTCCAGGATTTTGCTATAACCTGATCCCACTTTCCCGGGCCCTTTTCCCAAAAGCACCAGGTTTTATCGTTGACATTTTTCTGACTTTTTTCTATAATGAGAATTTGCCTGGTCGCAAAAAAAGAATCTTCCTGCATCGCCAGGACCAGTTGCAATCCAGCAGCTCCGGCACCCACAATAATATAATCAAAAGACTCCATGAAAAAAATACAAAAGAACTATTTGGTCAGGCAAAGATGTAAAGAAAAATATAAGGTAGTCCAAGTTTCTAATCTGCGAAAGATTTGGTGATCATCAACTTAAATGAATTGGTCAAGCAATAGCTACTCTCATTTATCTTGATGTTTTTTCCTGAGCAATACCCCTTAACATCATCCTTAATGCCCATTGCAAAGTTCTTTTTGCATCCTGATCACTTAAATCACAAACGTCTTTGCACACGACGAAACAGTCAATACCCATGAGCACCGAGGCAGCGGAGATTAAATTTTGGTAGGTTTCTTCACTAAATTCACTTTTAAAGGGGTCGAGTGCCGTTTTTAAAGATCTAACCCTACGTGCACCCCTTAGTTTCTCTTTTGAAGTAATGGACTCGGCAAGAACGGCACTTAAATACCTTCGGAATACCATTTCGTGCTTTTGAGCCAAATCGTTGTAGTGTTCTTGCAGGTGAAGTATCCGGTCTTCCATTAACATATCCTGCATTTCCTCAAATAGTTCATCCGCCGACTTATGGCGAATGTCCAGGGAAGCTTCAGTCACCAGTAAATCAATATTGGCATAATAACGGTAGATTGTCGCCCGGGAAATCCCCGCTTTTTGTGCTACATCTTCCAAAGTAAGTGACGTTGCCTGGGCCATCAATTCATTGGCTGAATTGAGGATTTTCATCCTGGTGCGAACTTTTTGATTCACCCGGCCCGTAGACAGAATTTTAGGCTTCATGAGATAAATTTCTCATAAAATTAGGAAAATTCAAAATTAATAACGAATCTTGTGAGACAATCATCTCATAAAATAGTAAAAAATGGCAAAGAATAAGGACTTATGGGTACTCGGACACAAGATCACTCCTATTAGCGTTTCTGGCGACTACGACATGGTCATTGGCGAAACTCCGGCCATGGTACCTGGCCCACCGCCGCATTTCCATGCAAAACTTAAGGAAGTATTTATGGTGCTTGAAGGGGAAATGGATTTCGTCGTTGATGGGGTACCCAGGAAGCTAACCAAGGGTGATAGCATTGATTTACCCTCAAATGTCGTACACACATTCAAGAATTCGGGATCATCACCTTGTAAATGGCTGAATATCCATAGCCCCAAAGGTTTTCTCTCATTCTTTGAAGAGATGGGAATTGCTGAAAACGAATCAGAAGCGATGAAAAAATCAATAGATAAAAGTGTCATAAACCGGGTCATGAAAGAAGCGGCGAATTTCGATATGCACATAAAAATGTAGGCAACATGGATATATTACTTATTGGTGCTACCGGAACTATTGGGAAAGAAATAGAGAAGCTTGGTAAGAAAAGAGAACATCAAATTTTCTCTGTTTCTCGCCAAAGCCATCCTTCCATTAATATTGATGAGTATACATCCTTACAAGGATATTTTCGTGAGGCACCGGCATTCGACACGATCATATGTACCGCTGGACATGCAAGTTTTGGAAAGCTTGAGGATCTAAGTGAAAAGGAGATAAAGACCGGACTAAATAGTAAATTATTGGGCCAGATTAATTTAGTAAAAGTTGCTGTCCCAAAACTCAAATCAGGTGGAACGATTATACTTACTGGAGGCATGCTGGCATATGCTCCCTGGCCGGCAACCTCGAATATTGCCACAATCAATGCAGGATTACAGGGCTTCGTAAAAGCGGTCAATTTAGAATTAACCGATCGCAAAAGAGTGGTTATTGTTCACCCTCCTCTGGTGGCCGAAACAGCACAAGCAATGGGGATGGATGCTACCGCGTTGCCTGATTCAGCAACCGTGGCTGAAACTTATTTACATGCTACCAGACCCACCGACCAGGAACTCACGTATTTTGTTCCCGGATATGAAT
>JABDLW010000620.1 GCA_013001805.1 Saprospiraceae bacterium
GCGCTAGCCTGGGTTGCCATAACTGACAGTCCAATTGTCCACCATTTCGCTTCTTGATTTCCCCTTAAGTATTGGTTTATATTTTTACTGCCACGAGTCTTCCATACGCCGTAGGTGACAATAAAAAGAATCGTGGTTATGAGGATGGTCCAATCTATTGTGCTCATGCAATCAGATTATCGATAGTAGTTGGTGAAGAGCACAAATAGGAAGATCAGAATAGCGTGTGCCAAAACTAAAATCAGGTAGATCTGGTTCCAACTTAAATTAAAAGGTAGTTTTTCTTCGGTTGGTTGTTTCAAGGCTCGGATCGTTTTCCTAACGAGATAATGTTGGTGAGCAATCGATAGGCTCCGGGTACACCAGCCGGTAATTCTCTGAACCAACTAAGTCCGGTATAAGTATACCAACCTTTGCCATAAGGAGCGATCAATAAGGCACCATCCTTGGGTGACTCTCCCGGATCGTTGCAGGAGAGGATCGCCGTAAATTTATCGTCCCACTCGTCGGGAAAGTAAAGTCCACGTTCCTGGACCCAGCCATCAAAATCTTCCTTTCCGATTTTATTGGGGCCAACGATGACGGGATGATCAGGTTCCAGAATGCGAACCTCGGCTTCTTCATCAGTTACCCGGTCTCGTGAAATCTGGAGTGGATATGGAGAGAAGTCATCGCTATCAATGCCTCTCCGGCCACTTGTATTGTATTGTACAATCAGATTTCCACCTTCCTCAACGTATTGTAATAGAGCATCGGTATAAAACTTCAGCCGCTCATTGGTATTGTAGGCGCGAATTCCCACTAAAATGGCGTCAAAGACAGACAGATTGGAGGCGGTGAGATCGCCTTCTGCCAGCAGAGTCACCTCATAACCCACTTGTTCTAAAAACTCGGGAACTTTGTCACCCGCTCCCATAATATAACCGATGCGGTCTCCTGCCTTAACCAGGTCCAGTTTAACCGCTTTGACCTCTGCCCGACTTAAGACAGTCTGCGTTGGAATATGGTCATATTCAATGATGGTTGCACTGTGACTAAACATCAGTGTATTGTCTGCTGCATCAACAAATATGGCCTGGATGGGGTTGGTTTGTGGATCGGCTGGAGGTATAATGGTGAAATTCAGGACTTGTTCTTGCCCTTTTTCGGGTAGGGAGATGGCAACCAGATCGGGACTCGTTTCCCAACCTTCCGGTGCTTCCAATCTAACATGACCTTTGACTCCCGATGCTCCAGCTTTTACCGTTACATTAATCGTTCGGGGTGCCTGAGCACCAAAAACCAGCGTCTCATCCTGGAAGTTTAAAAAAACCGGAGGACTCACTTCAAATGGCCGGTATACTTCACCTTCCACCGGATCATTGCGTTTGTATAACAAGGGAGTTTCGTATTCCAATAATAATCCCTCTATTTCTAAGGTATAAGACATTGTGCAAGGCCGCTTGCTTTCCGGCAATCCTCTTAACTTTTGATCCGGTACATGGTACATTCCCACCGTGCCCCCATCAGTGAGCCAATATGGCGACGAAAAATCCATCGTTTCCGGGATTGTGTAATCGTATTCGAATTCATTGGCTTTGTTGTGGAGCAAAGTACTGTCCAGCATCGCATTAAGCGTTCCGGGATTGATGGAAAGACTAACAAGTTTAACTTGAGCTTTAGACCGGTTTATAGCCTCAACATCGACCTTTACCTGCTGACCTGGCGATGCCGAATAGTCTGCCGCTTTAGCCTCTACAAATACTCCCGCACAGGAGGCAATGATCTGTTTAATCTCCTGCATCTTCATAGGTATCCAGAATCCATCATCGGGTATATTCGATATGGCCTGATACACTTCAATAAGTGCGGGAATCGACTGGCCCGGTGCTTCCAGATTGAAGTCATGCTCAACTTTAGCTAACATCCGTCCGATCTCTGCCCCGGAGGGCACTCGGCTCCAGGTGGTGTTAATCCCTTTAAAAGGATCATCTTCCGGCGTAATGGGCTCGCCCTGAATCAGTTCGAGATATTCATTCTCCGAACCCCGGGAGCCTGTTGCACCAAATCCCTGACTCTTGTGAAAACTTCGGCTTTCAGCAGCAATTTCATTGTTGGATTTTCCTTTGGTTGGATAATATACGCCTACGTCAACTGTAGACATATTTGATTTGTCAGCCTCTTCAAATTTCTCCGGGCTCCCGTAGAAAAACCAGGAGGTATTAAAGAATTGGCGCGTGGGTTGCCAGGTCGATACATATTTGAGCTGTTGGGGATAGACCGAGGCATCAGCCGACATTTGAAACGCATCGTATGATAATATTGCCGAACCCGTATGATGACCATGTGTAGTCCCCAGGGTACGATGGTCAAATCGATTGACGATCACATCGGGCCTGGTTTTCCTGATCGCCCACACGACATCAGCCAGAACTTCATCTTTATTCCAAATGTTAAATGTCTCATCCGGATGTTTTGAGTAACCGAAATCATTAGCCCGGGAGAATAATTGATTTCCACCGTCTGTAGCCCGGGCACGGAGCAATTCCTGAGTGCGAATTAGCCCTAATAGCGGCCCAATTTCTGTTCCGATCAGATTCTGACCTCCATCGCCCCTGGTGAGGGATAAGTACGTTGTATGGTAGTGATGGTGGTTGGCAAAAAAAGAAATCAATCGCGTGTTTTCATCATCTGGATGGGCCGCCACATAGAGGGCGGATCCCAATACCTGCGCCTTCCTAATGGCATCAAATATATCGGCTGAAGTAGGTTTTGCCGGTTGTTGTGCAAAAGAAAGTAGGGGGAAATAGATGATCGCTAGTAGGCTGATTGTGCGTATCATATCTTAATTAACATTTATACGTGCGAAAGTACTAAAAATAAGGGTGCTAACTAAGTAAGAGCGGCAATATCACGATGATGTGGGTGATTGAATGATCGAGCTTGAAATGATCTTTATATTTGTCCACCTTCAGCAAATTCATTGGATAAACATGGAAGTGTATAAATTTGGTGGGGCATCGGTGAAAGATGCCAACGCCATTCGAAATCTTCATCGGATTATCATCAGTGCCGGTACGGAGCAACTCCTGGTGGTCATATCGGCCATTGGCAAAACAACGAATGCCCTTGAACAGGTAGTGTATGCGCATTACCATGATACCGGAGAGGCCTTTGTGCAATTGCAGCGGATTAAAGAAGTGCATAAAGATATTGCCCGCGATCTCGAGTTGGAGGACTTACTGCGCTCGGGCCTACTTGACGATTTGTTTGTGGAGGCAGAATGGTTGCTGGAAGACACGGTGCACGATTCCTATGATTATCTATATGATCAGATCGTCGCAATCGGTGAACTGCTGTCCACAAGGATTGTTGCTGCATTTCTGGAAAAAAATGAGCTGCCAGTTGTCTGGATAGACGTGCGTGATGTGATCAAGACCGACGATAGTTATCGTAACGCCTCGGTCGATTGGACTGTGACTGCAGCCAATATTAACGCGATCATTAGACCGCTGATTACCTCCGGGAAGATAGTGCTCACTCAGGGGTTTATCGGGAGCACTACTGAATTAAACACAAGTACACTGGGTAGGGAAGGATCTGACTATACCGGAGCAATTTTAGCCTCTGAAGTCAATGCCACCTCTTTGACAGTATGGAAAGATGTTCCCGGCATTATGACAGCGGATCCACACGTTGACAAGTCTGCCCGGTTGTTGCTGAAATTGGATTACCTGGAGGCACTGGAGATGACCTATTATGGAGCCAAAGTGATTCATCCCAAGACAATAAAACCTTTAATGGACAAGTCGATACCCTTGTTGGTGAGGTCTTTTCACAATCCAGTGCAACATGGGACGAGTGTCTCTTCATTTCCCGATGAGCAATACCCACCTCTGAAGGTCGTACTGGAGGATCAGATACTCTTGAGGTTATCTACGCTTGACTTCACCTTTGTAGTCGAGAATCACTTCAGTGAAGTGTTTCAGCTGGTGGTTAAACATAAAATTAAGATCCATCTGTTGAAAAATCTGGCGCTGAGTTTGTCTCTGGTCATAAGTCCGGCGCCGGAACATTTGCGAGCTTTTATTGATGATTTGAAGACTATTTTTGATGTGTCCGAAGAACGGGGACTTAAATTGTATACCATTCGCCACTTTAAACCGGAAGACATAAATCACATAAAAAAATCCGGAATATTATTGATAGAGGAATATAGCTCTGAGACCGCCCAATTATTGGTCCAATGCACGAGTTGAAAATGATCGCAAAGCCATGAATGGTAGGTGTACAGGGAAATAATTACTTGATCCACCCATTCCCGGATCTGAAAATATGCAGTAAATAATCCCTAAAGCATGGCAGCGCCGGGAGCGGATAGTTCTTTGGAATCTGGACCTAAAGCGGATTCACGGTGCAATGCGTTATATTGCATATTGCACACCAAAACGAAATTCGATCCGGTTTGTTTTTTGTTTTACAAGGGTGGTGTCCAGGTCTGACAATCCGCGATGTACTTCTACTCCAATATAGGTGCCTAAATTAGGAGAAATGGGGGTAGAAAACAGAATCCCCGCCAGGATCTGAAAATTGTTTTTCTGCACAAGGGGTTGATTAATGTCGACCATTTCTTCTTCTAAGATGACTAACCTGGTCGTGCTGATATTTCGCTCATTCTGTGCCATAAGTCGAGCATATTCGAAACCGGCTGAAATCTCAACATTAAATTTTTCAAAATCCTTAAATAGACCTAATTTGATAGGTGCCGCCAGGAATTTGCTCAGGGTGACAATATTTTCTGAATCAGCACCGGTAGGAGCAAGGTTAAAGTCAGATGCTACACTATAGGCACTGAATCCCATGCTCCAGAACATGCGCTGCGAAAAACTTGATTTATAGCCAATATTTAGTCCAACCGTGGTGACCAGGGATTCCGAGATCAGATCACCTTCCAATACAAAGAGGGGGGCATTTCCCCGGAGTATAGAAATATCAGCGGTAATACTCTTAGAAGAATGCTGCTGCGATCCAGTGTAAATTGACTGTGCCCCAAGATAGGTCACCAAGAGCAGAAATATCAATAGAAGTTGACAACGTATCAAGGGTACTGGTTTACAATTACTGATAGGTAAACGAAACATCATGTTACTATTGTATTACGCTACTATAACCAATATTAGCACTTTCCATCATCAATCCGTGGCATCTTTAGTTGCGGGATGGCTACCTGTAAAGTAGTGGCCAGCCAGGCAGGTGTCCGCCCGCCCGGCACGAATGCCAATTCGGACGGGGTTTTGCTCTTTCAACCTGACCTAAAGTCCCAAACTTCTTGGCGATACGATTTACTAGATCAAATATGATGCCCATTAAGGTTAATGTACAATTCACTATAAATATCTAATTTAAGGCCATATAGAGATATTTATGCAAGCGATCATTTGTAATTCTTTCGGACCACCCTCAAATCTCTCACTATGGGAAGTACCCGATCCGGTGCCCGCCGCCGATGAAATTTTGATCAGAATTAGTGCTTGTAGTGTGAATTTTCCCGACACACTAATTATTCAGGGCCTCTATCAATATAAGCCGGATTTTCCTTTTTCACCTGGTAGCGATGTGGCAGGAGTTGTCGAATCCATAGGTGCAGAAGTACAGGGAATTGAGCTGGGAGATGAGGTGGTTGCTATCACGACCTGGGGTGGCTTTGCCGAGAAAATTGCAGTAAAGGCGAATTCCTGTTTCAAAAAGCCCCCGGAAATGAGTATGGTCGAGGCGGCATCTTTTCTTCTTGCCTACGGTACGTCATACTATGCCCTGACTAGTCGGGGATCGCTGAGCAGTGGTGAGACACTGCTGGTGCTGGGGGCTTCCGGGGGAGTAGGTCTCGCTGCAGTTGAGACTGGCAACTTGCTAGGTGCCAGAGTGATTGCAGCTGCTTCTTCGGATGAAAAATTAGCACTTTGCCTGCAGTATGGAGCTGAAGAATTGATTAACTATCATCAGGAGGACCTGAGAGATAGATTGAGGGAGACGTGCGGTAAAAAAGGAGTGGACGTCATCTATGACCCGGTAGGTGGAAAGATTTCGGAACCGGCAGTCCGCAGTATGGCCTGGAATGGCCGGTATTTAGTAGTTGGATTTGCGTCGGGAGATATTCCCAAAATTCCCTTAAACCTGGTTTTATTGAAAAGCTGCCAAATCGTCGGTGTGTTTTGGGGGGCGTTTACTCAGAAACATCCTCGGGAAAATGTTAAACAAGTATCCCAATTAATTGATTGGTTTAAAAATGGAAAATTACATCCCCATATTCATGCCACTTATTCTTTGCCCGAGGCACCCAAAGCACTGGAAGAAATTATGAATAGGAGGGTGCTGGGTAAAGTGGTCGTAGTGATGGATGACTAAGTGGTCAAGAGAACTATTGAAATCAATACAGAAGCATCGATCTTAGATCCTTGCTTTGATCATGATCGATCATTTATCATCTTTTCGTTGTCAGCACCCTCTGGACCAGTCCCAAGTTCATTCTACCAGGGAACGCTTCCATCAAGTCTCACACTACGAGACTATCACTTCAGAGACCCGAAAGGAGGTAGATAC
>JABDLW010000631.1 GCA_013001805.1 Saprospiraceae bacterium
GTCAAGAATCCTGTCAATGTGGAAGGATGGCAGATCACGAAAAAAATGGGTTAGTTTCGACTTGTCATATTCAGACATTTCTTCGAAAAAATCCGGACTCGTGTTTACCTCTTACTTTTCAGCACTATAAACAGTGAACAAAATTATTTAAGCCTTTAAAATGTCTATTATGAAAAATCTGATCATACCTTTTTTAATTTGCTTTAGCATTTCTTTTATTCCCCAGCAAATTAGCGCTCAAAACTATGACAATGCCGTTGGTATCCGGGCTGCCTGGGGATTTGGGGGTAGCTTCAAGCACTTTTTCACTGAAAAAATAGCCGCCGAAGCGATTGTTAACTATTGGAATCGAGGTACTTTGGGATTTAGATACTCCCGAACGCGGATAACGGCCCTGGTACAAATGCACAACCCACTACCGGAAGTGGCAGAGGGATTGCAGTGGTATGCGGGAGCTGGGGCATTTGTTGGCTTTTGGGGCGGTAATTATTCGAGATACTACGAATATAACCAAACAGAAATTGGAGTCTCCGGTGTTATTGGCCTGGATTATGCATTTACTGAGCTTCCCATAAACATAAGTTTGGATTGGATGCCAAGTTTGGCTTTTACTGGTGGTGCAGGTTTTTCTGCCAATGCCGGTGGAATAGCAGTGAGATATACTTTCTAAATAATAATATGCCGGGAGAAATTAGCGATGTGGGACCAGTGGTCCTGCATCCTTTTTTTGCCGCGGCTTTATATGGTTCGTAAGTTGAGGAGAAAAAAAGACTTGCGCATGGGGATCATGTTACTAAATGGGCGCTTCCTGATTGTTCTTGACAAGTAGATTAAATTTTCTGTAGAGTTCCTCCCCTCTAAATGGTTTGACGACATAATCGTTCATCCCAATAGAGAAGGCCTTAATTTTTTCAGAAGCCAGGGCATCCGCAGTCAGTGCCATAATTGGAATATTCCTTTTGGACTGAATGAACTTTGTTCGGATGTACTTACATGTCTCATATCCATCCATAATTGGCATCTGCAGATCCAGTAGGATTATATCAAAGTCTTTCTCTCTCAGAAGTCGGATAGCTTCCAGGCCGTTTTCGGCGGTATCAATAAATACTTGCCGCGCTCCTTTTTGCAGCACCTTTGTGGCCAATACCCGGTTCATTCGGTTATCATCAACAATTAACACCTTGCATCCCTCCGGTATACTGGTAGTTGGCTGTTCAATTTCCTTTTTAGTTTTATGTTCCTGTTCTGGCTTTTTAAAGGGAATGGTGAAGGAAAAAACAGAACCCTTGTTTAACTCACTCTCCACATTTATGGCTCCACCCTGAAGTTCCACAAGCTTTTTTGATATAGAAAGACCCAGACCGGTACCGCCATATTTTCTGGTTGTATCTGATTCTGCCTGAGTGAAATCTTGAAATATTTTATGCAACTGATTGGAAGCAATTCCGATACCTGTATCCTCCACCTCAAATCCCAATATCAAATCATTTTTAGATTCACCGAAAGATCGTACTATGATCTTGACATGTCCCTGATGCGTGAATTTTATGGCATTGTTGACCAAATTATAAAGTACCTGACTCAAACGCACAGCATCTCCTACAATTACTTTCGGAACATCAGGATCCACCTCATCAACAAGAATCAAACTCTTGGCGGTCGCTCCAATTTTCAAGGTATTGGTAATGTTTCCTATCAACTCTCGAATATCAATCTCGATTTCTTCAAATTCAATATGACCTGCCTTGATCTTTGACATGTCAAGAATGTCATTGATAATCGCCATGAGATGGGATGTAGAATGCTTGATGGAGTCCATAAACTCCTGTTGCTCGTCCGTCAGTGTACTTTGACTAAGTAACTCGGTAAAACCCACAATGCCATTGATGGGAGTGCGAATTTCATGACTCATATTAGCCAGAAATGCCTCTTCTGCATTTTTCGCACGAATGGCTTCCTCCTTGGCAACGACCAATGCTTTTTCTATGGCAATTCGCTCCTCTATTTCATTAGATAAAAGCTTATTTTTTTCCTCAAGAGACAATGTCCGCTCTCTCACCTTCGATTCGAGCTCCTCATTGATTAAAACCAGGTGATCTTGCTTTTTTCCGGCAATTGATGCAAATAGTCCCAGGAAGAATGGTGCCGTATCAATAATCCAGTGTAACGGCAATTGCATTTGGGCAAGTATGATATTGTCCCACGTAATAGACTTGTGTTGGATGAAAAGCAAGTCAAATCCCGTACCTAATATTGGGAAAAAAAGTCCAAACAGAGCCCCGTAGAATCCATAGATCAGCGTATAGGAAAATCTGCGCTTGTCGTTTGTATTGGTACCGAAGATTAACGTGCTCATTTGCATTGCGTAAACTTTCTGAAATTGAGATCAATTCCTTGCTCTACTTAAAGACAACATGCGATTCCCCAACTGTCTCGAAAAATTTGCTCCGTGTGGCACGCAGCAAAGATCACATTCCGTTTTCGCATGTGACTTTAATGTTACATGTATAAGATCAATAGCAATTAGGATGCCAGTTTAATGATACCCTCTCCCATTTGCTATCATTAGAACACCCATTTTAGCTCAGGGTAAGATTTTTGTTAACAAATATGACACCGATAATGTGCTGGGAAAATTAGTTTCTTCGTAAAAATTCGAGATCATATCAGATTAAGACCGGAGGAGCGATGCAGTTCGGTCGTCCTGTGAGTAACGACCGCAAAGGATGAATTTAAAGGCTTCATCTACTCACTAGTGCAGCATTTCCGATATATGTGATATTATGGGCGAGATTATTTTTTGCCAGATCAAAGAAGCAAAACCGCACATAACAGTAGCTATGTAAGGCTTTTGAT
>JABDLW010000638.1 GCA_013001805.1 Saprospiraceae bacterium
GCTATTGCCAGTGAAATCGGGGATGCCTGTGCTTCACTGGTTAAGGCAGAGTCAATTATTCTTGACTATCTAAAGGGTGGTGATGTCACAACTCAGGGTTTGGTTCAGGCCCAGGCGGAATGCAGTCACCAAATAAGTCTGATTACGAATAGAAATAAATAGTTTAAACTTGCGAAAAGCTAATTTCTGCCTCTATCCTTTCCTGACTTTAATTTGCACGCTGTTTGCCATTTCCTGTAATTCACCGGGTCTACCGGTTGACGTGATTTTGCATAGTGGCAAGATCATCACCGTAGATGAGAAGAATACCATTGCGGAAGCCATCGCTATCAAAGATGGTAACTTCCTGGCTATCGGAAATAATGCAGAAATTCGAGGATCCTATCACGCCAAACAAACGATTGATCTGAAGGGGCTTACCGTGATTCCCGGAATCATTGAAGGTCATGTGCATCCCATTTCCGCCTCTACCAGTGAACATTTTGAAGAGATCCCTGAGGTTAAATCTATTGCTGAACTTCTGGAATGGGTGGCGATGCAAGCTGAGAAGAAACCGGAGGGCTCCTGGATCAATCACCCTAAATTTTTTGCTACCCGGTTGCTAGAGATGCGGCAACCTACTCTCGCCGAACTGGATGAAGTGGCACCAGATCATCCGGTATTTCTTGATGGATCCTATGGCGGCATGGTCAATTCAGCGGCTCTTAGTGCATCCGGTATTTTCAGTTCCACTAGTCATCCAGGATTTCTTAAGCATCCTGAATCCGGTGACTTGACCGGCATGATACGTAGGTCAGCATTTGAGGTATTGGCTATGGATAGGTCGGAAAAACTAACCGGGGTGGATCGGCTTGCTGATCTCAGAGAACTACTGCTGATCTATAATCAAGTCGGTATCACCTCGATCACGGCCGGCAGTGGCTCTACCCGGGATCTGGAGGCATTTAAAAATTTGCGGGAAAACGGGCAATTAACTGTCAGAGTTTATCAAAACATAGGTATTCCGTTCGATCCCAGTCACTCAGATCAGGAGATGGAGCAACGCCTTGACGCTTTAGGATACAGTACGGGCACCGGAGATGAGTGGGTGAAAGTCGGGGCTTTAAAGGCAATGATAGACGGTGGCGTACTAACCGGAACTGCTTATCTGCGAGAGCCCTGGGGCATGGGTGCCCGGGAGATTTATGGAATTACGGATCCGGACTACCGGGGTGTTTTGCGAATAGATCAGGCCGATCTGGAGCGGATGATCCGGGTGGCGTTTGGGAAGGGATGGAAATTCACTTCTCATGTTACGGGTGGTGGCGGTGTAGATGTCTTGCTCAATGCGATTGAAAAAGTGGCGGAGACATTTGACGTAAAAGACAAACGGTTCTCCATTATTCATGGCAATTTTTATAATACGGAAGCCATTCATAAAATGCAAATGTTGGGGGTGTATGCAGATATGCAGCCGGCCTGGTTTCTTAAGGATGCCGACTTATTATATAAAGTCTTGGGAGAAGAAAGAATGACAACTTTTCATCCTTACCGTTCTTTGTTTGATGCTGGTATCGTCGTCAACGGGGGATCTGATCATATGGTGAAACTTGACTCCTATAAGTCCATCAATCCCTTCAATCCCTTTTTGTCCATGTGGTCAGTCATAACTCGTCAGACGGAAAAGGGAACGGTGTATAATGCCGATCAGGCGCTGACCCGGATGGAGGCACTGCGCATGTACACGATCAATAATGCATTCGCCTCCTTCGAAGAGGATATTAAAGGGTCCATTGAGCCGGGAAAACTAGCGGATTTGGCTGTCTTATCCCAAAACTTTCTTACTTGTCACCCAGATAGTATAAAAGTGATAAAGGTGATAATGACGATGGTTGATGGGAAAATGGTTTACGACAATGGAACACTTTAGGTAGCACCTTCTGACTTCGGGGAGATGCCTTTTTTGAGATGGAAGTAAGTGATGGTTCAATCACTTGGATCGCGTACGCCTAATTGCTGAGTGGAGGACATGATTATCATTTGTTGACAGAATGGTGTAATACAGCAAAATTCTTGTATATGAAGTTTTCCAGGCTAAAATCGTAAATGGGAATTTCTCTTAATCCCTTTGGCATGATTTGAAAAATGCTGTAAGGTCGATCTTGGAAAAAAGAAAAAAAATCGCGAAGCATGGTTCGTGAATAGATGTTAAAGGCGCTATATTCAAATTGAATACGCTTGATTTGTTCTGCTTCGATCATTTCACTGGCCCCTCGCAACACAAATAAATCGTGACCTTCAGTATCAATTTTCAGGAAATCGATTTGCGAAATTTTATGCTCCTGACAATATTTATCAATCGTTGACAAGTGAATAAATTCATGATTTTGTGAGGTTGTGTCATTTCCAGTTTGATTTTTCTCGTACAGCGACATCGTGTCTACTAAAATCTTCCCTTGGCCACTTTGATTAGAAAGTCCAAAAGCATTGGTAATAACATTTGGTGGGAATGATCTATCCACTAAAAGTTGAT
>JABDLW010000646.1 GCA_013001805.1 Saprospiraceae bacterium
GGATACAAGATCGACTAGATCACTAAATTAAATCACCAGGTTTCCAGATTACAAGGCAAGTTGTCACCGTAATCCTTATAGCCCAATTCCAAAATTAAATTGGCACCCTGACAATCTATACACTTTAGATCCTCAGGAACCCATTTTTCATATCTTAGGCGCGAAAGCCTGGAGGGATTATGAAATTTGCTATAGTCGTTTACCAAAATCTTACACTACTGGACCTGGTGGGCTTTACCGACGCTGTGCAACGCTTAAAATCAATGAATATCCTGCCAGATTTGGAATTAGCGTATTGTGCATTTTCTCAACCAGTGAGTGATAATTTTGGCTTTCCTATTCGAATTGACCACATTGCTCCCGACCTGGCCAGTTTCGATTTAATTTTTATTCCCGGTGGAATCGGATCAAGAATATTATTGTCAGACATTGATTTTATAAGTTGGCTGCAAACTGCGAGTAGTATTCCTATAAAGGCAGCTGTCTGTACTGGTAGCCTGATCATGGGAGCCGCCGGATTTTTGGAGGGGAAGAAGGCCACCACCCATTTTGATGAATACGAACACCTGCATCAATATACGTCTCAGGTTGTCCCTGCCGACCTGGTAGAAGATCAGGGATTAATCACTGCCGGGGCAGTAGCTTCATCCATCTTATTGGGTCTGCACATCTGCAAACTCTACGCTTCCGAGGCGGATGCCTTGCTGATTGCCAAACGTATGGGTATACCCGATCTGTATAAAAATGCCAATGTACAGATTTATTAATTTTTTGATTCTCGCTCGGGTAAGCCTTCCCTTTCTACGGATCTACTTTTCGTTTCAGCGAGTAAAGCAAAAAAAAGGTTCGCAGCATCGCTGCTTTCAATCCATTTCCAAAAATATCCCTCAACTACAAAGACTAACCAAAGCGCAAACAAAAAGAATCCAGCACTATTTATTTGCTAATTCATTGACCACACAATGGTTTGCCACGTTACTGCAGCACAAACCTACTTCCACCGAGAGAATGACCGGCTATTATCTCGCTACCGCTACTCCTCTGGCTGACTACCTGGTAGATAATGAAAAACTTGATGTGGACGAAATCAAATCAATGATGCAAAATAACTCATCGCATCAATGGGCTGGTCTTACACAAAACATATATAGAGCAACAATCGCAAATCATCCCCAGCCCGCACTCTGCCAGGATCTGATTTTTAAAACCCTTCAAGCTCAACATGAAAGCCTGGCACAAAAGAAAAATAATTTGTCTGCTGCTGGATTGAAAAAGGTAACCTGGGCCAAGGGAGGTTATGCATTGTTGCTTTACCGCTCAGCTCTCCAGAAACCGATCTCTACCGCAGAGTGGGAAGCCATATTTCAGCTTGGTGGGTTGATGCAGTTACACAATGATATTTTTGATCTACACCGGGATATCCAGGAGGGAATTCATACCATTCCTACCCAAATTCAATCTGTTCAGGAATTAGTTGATCTGTTTCGTGGAGAAATCGAGAAGACAATGTCACTCTTTGCTAAACTACCCCTCTCAAAATACCGTAAACGAAAGTTCTATCTTTTGCTGACCCTGGCGGTAAACACAGGTTTCATCTGTCTGGATCAATATATTCAATTGGAACAGAAATACCGTCATTTTAAACCAACGCTGTTCAGTCGCGAAGAATTAATATGTGACATGGAAGATCCAAAAAAAATATTTCGCACCGTATGGTCCACTTTAAACCGGAAATATCTATGAACACATTTTCCTCCCTTTTCCAAAATTTAAAAGTTGTCGAATTTGCCACAGCCCTGGCCGGACCACAAACGGGAACTTTTCTAATGGAATTAGGTGCTGATGTACTAAAAATAGAACCGCCAAATGGTGATGTCAGTCGTTTTTGGAAAAACACTTTTGAGTCTGAAGACCAGCCGGAGAGCATATATTACAATGCAATAAATGGCAGGAAAAAGACAATCCGCCTGGATTTGAAAGATTTAACATGTCGCACAAATCTGGAAGCACATCTAACGGATGCCCATGTAATCATCACCAATTTTACCCGAAAAAAAGCAGCGCAATTTAAACTCAGCTATCAAGATTTAATAAAAATTAATCCGGACATTATTTTAGCAAATATTACCGGCTACGGTCAAGAAGATGACCGGCCGGCATTTGACATATTAATGCAAGCTGAATGCGGACTTTTATCTATGACCGGACATTCAATAGCAGAGCCGGCCAAAGTACCAGTTCCCATAGTCGACATTCTTGCCTCACATCAGCTTCGATCCGGCATCTTATGCGCAATATTAAATAAGAAAATACATGGGAAAGGTGCTGAAATTCAGGTTTCGTTACTAGATAGTGCAATTTCCGGATTAGCTAATCAAGCCGGTAATTTTCTCATGGGCAATCAGATACCGCAACCGATGGGAACCAAACATCCCAGCATTGCTCCATATGGAGATATATTTACGACGGCAGATGAGCAAAGAATCCTGCTGGCCATCGGAAGCGAGAGGCAATTCTCCGCCCTCTGCCAGTGTATAGCCGCTCCTTCGATTTGTCGTGACCAAAGATTTAGTGATAATAAAAGCCGGGTAATAAATCGCATCGCATTGAGCAAGCTACTAGCCCAAATTATCAGAGCTCACCCATTATCCTCTTGGTTGGAAAAATTTCGCCAGCACCAGGTACCTGCCGGCGTCATTAAAACATTACAAGATGTACTCACCGACAACCGAAACCAGCATATGATTCTTTCCGAAAAATCACCGGCAAACCATGTTGTGCGCCGGGTAAAAAATATTGTTTTCTAAAGGTGAATTACATTTCAAACAGCCCCTTTAAATTTGACAACCATCGTCGTTTCCATCAATATCTTATCTTGGGCTACAAACCACCGCTGATAATATGGCATCAACCAGACTGCCGAAAGGCTCCTATGTCGCCAGCCTCACTCCGCTACAATCTAATTTGACTGCTGATGTCGAGCTGCTAGTACAGCATTGTAAAAGTCTACTGGCTGCGGGTGCACAAGGGATCGCTTTATTAGGTACGACAGGAGAGGCAACTTCATTTACCGTTGAAGAACGCAAGACCATCATGTCAGATATCATTGGCAGAGGTATTCCAGCGGATAAAATATTAGTAGGGACCGGTTGTTGTTCGTATGGAGACACTATTGACCTTACCCGACATGCTCTTAAATGCGGCATTTCCAATATCTTAATGCTCCCACCTTATTACTATAAGCAAGTAGATGATACGGGGTTGTTTAATTACTTCGAAAAAATAGTCAATGAAGTCGCTGATGAACAGCTGCAAGTCTATTTATATCATATCCCCAAGCTTACCGGTGTCAACATCAGCATGGCACTCCTGGAGAATTTACTTGGTAAGTTCCCAGACATTTTCGTGGGAATGAAGGATTCGGGTGGTGACCTGGAACATATGACTTCGGTACTGGATCATTTCCCCGGTTTCAGACTATTTGCCGGAACGGAAAAGTATTTACTTGACGTTCTCCGTTATGGTGGGGCCGGATCGATATCGGCTACCGCTAATGTTACGGTTCAACTTTGTCATGAAGTTTTTACCAAGAGGAATGATCCGGCGGCTGATCGTCTGCAAGAAAAGTTATCTGCACTCAGAGCCTGTTTCGATGGACTTCCCTTTACATCAGTACTTAAACAATACCTGGCCAGGGTAAATAATGATGCACGCTGGCTCAATGTGCGACCGCCAAATTCATTAGTTGAAATGTCCGGGATTGAAGCCCTCATAAAAAGTATCGATCAGATAAATAAGACAGCATGACAGAAACACAAGCGAAAGAAATCCTTTACTCCATGACGGAGACCGAGTCATTGCGCAAGCATGCACATACAGTTGCAGTGGTAATGGAAGCGTTGGCCGAAAAATTTGGTGAATCAAAAGAGGATTTTAAGGTGACGGGACTATTGCATGATGCCGACTACGAAAAATATCCAGACGAACATCCCAATATCATCGTTAATAAATTAACCGCTATGGGTGAAGAAAAAATTGCTCATGCCATCGCGGGACATTATACGATTTGGAATATACCACGAGAGTCCTTGTTGGATAAATGTATTGTAGCAGCAGACGAACTGACAGGTTTCATTGTGGCTGCAAGTCTGGTTAGACCCCTGGGTTTAGAAGGCATGACCGCAAAATCCGTGATGAAAAAATTTAAAACTAAAACCTTTGCTGCAAAAGTGGACCGTGGCGAAGTAATCAAGGGAGCAGAGTTAATCGGCATGGAATTGCGCGACCTTGTGACATTTATCATTGCGGTTTTAGAAAAAAACAAAGAAGCTCTTGGCCTTACCTAATATGGCTCTCTAATCTATGAGATATCTCTTCCTTTTGCATCTGTTATTTTATCAACTGGGACGGGCACAGGTGCCGGCAGGCTTCACGGATCAACTATTTACTGACGATGTATCTTCCCCGGTAGGTATCGCTTTTGTCGATAGCCATCTAGTCTATATCTGGGAACAGGATGGTCGAATACAAGTATTTGATCGTGGGGTGAAGCTTGACTCGGCATTATTGGACATTCATGAGGAGGTCAGCGGTACTGCAGATCACGGCATGCTGGGATGTGTGTTGCATCCTGATTTCCGAAAGAATGGCTTCATTTACGTCTCATACGTAGTAGATCCCCATTATTTACGCTACTATGGAACTCCCTCATAT
>JABDLW010000651.1 GCA_013001805.1 Saprospiraceae bacterium
ACCCTCAACCCTCGACCCCTCAACTCCTCAACAACAACTAACAATTAAACTATAAAAAATGAAACGCAGGGATTACTTAAAAAAGACGGCAGTGAGTGCAACCGGAATGATCATGGTTCCGACGATAATACCTTCATCGGTCCTGGGCAAAAATGCACCAAGCAACAAGATTAATATAGGTCAAATTGGATGTGGCCGCATTGCGCGGGATCACGACTTGCCTGGAACTATGCAATACGAGATAGCGCGAATTGTTGCCATTGCTGATGTCGACATGAAACGGGCTAAAGAAGGTAAAGAACACGTTGAGCAGTACTACAATGAAAAAAAACAAAGCGACCGCTTCGTCGATCTCAAACTATATCAGGATTATCGGGAAATGTTGTTAGATAGCGATATAGATGCGGTCATGATCAGTACCCCCGACCATTGGCATGCCCAACCAGCTATTGAGGCAGCATTGGCCGGGAAAGATATTTACTTGCAAAAACCGACCTCTTTGACAATCGCCGAGGGACGTGCTCTCGCCGATGTTATCCGGTTGAAAGGAACCATCTTACAGGTGGGGACCCAGCAAAGGTCCAGTCCCCAATTTAGAATCGCCGCCGAATTGGTGCGTAATGGTCGTATTGGAAAACTGCACACCGTAAGAATAGGTCTGCCCGGTGATCCTGCCGGCGAAGCAGAACCTGAAATGGCAACTCCCGAAAATCTGGACTATGACATGTGGCTAGGGTCTACACCAGAGGCATATTATACGGAGAAGCGAGTACATCCTCACAGTGGCTATTCTCGTCCGGGATGGCTCCGTTGTGAGCAATTTGGTGCTGGTATGATTACCGGTTGGGGACAACATCATATCGACTCTGCTCATTGGGGTATGAATACCGAACTTACCGGGCCGGAGGAGGTCGAAGCTATAGCCGAGTTTCCCCGTTCTGGACTGTGGGATGTTCATGGAGACTTCATGGTAAAAGCCAAATATGATGATGATGTGATGATGTTTATAAGTGGGGGTTATACAAATGGTATCCGTTATGAAGGATCTGAAGGTTGGATTTTTGTGAGTCGCGGTAATTACAGTGCCACTGCCAGTGATCCGGTTTCTCAGGCAGCCAGCGCAAAAGCTCTCGATGCCAGTGACCCCAAGATCCTAACCTCTAAGATCGGTGAAAACGAAACCCATCTCTATGTGAGTGAAGAACACCACGGAAACTGGCTTGATTGTATTCAGTCTCGTAAGCAACCTATTTGTACTGCTGAAGTAGGACACCGGACATGCAGTACCTGCCTCATTAGTCACATCGCCATGAAACTTGATCGAAAATTGTATTGGGATGCTGCCAATGAACGCTTTAAAGGAGATGACGAGGCAAATGCCATGCTTTCAAGGTCACAGAGAGCACCATGGGGATATACGCACATTAAGGAATTGTCCGGTATGATGTCAAAGACCTAGTCCTGTAAGAGTGATCCTGAAGAAAGGGAGAAATATTTGAGGTGCAAACTGAATTTTGCCTTTCCATGACTTGCATTGTTCTTTAATGTTTAAACTCTCATACATAGCCACATGAGTATTTTCGATTTTTATCAAAACATTGCCAAGAGGAAGACAATCTTCTTTTTATTGATTGCCGTGTTTTTGTGCAATTGCCAAACTGCGATGGCCCAATACTTACAGGTGAGTGAAAATCAACGCTATCTGGTGAAGCAAGATGGCACCCCTTTTTTCTATTTAGGTGACACTGCATGGGAACTTTTTCATCGTTTGACTCTTTCGGAGGCAAGCAGATATCTGCAAAACCGGGCTGAAAAAGGATTTACTGTTATTCAGGCTGTCATTCTTGCCCAGGCGGGTGGGCTGACAGTAGCTAATGCCAATGGTGATCTCCCTCTGGTGGAAGGCGATTTATTAAAACCGAATGAAGCTTATTTTAAGCACGTAGATGAGATTGTTGAATCAGCCAACTCACTGGGATTGGTTGTGGGTATGTTACCGACCTGGGGCAGCTATTGGAGTAGTATTAACGGAGATGAATCGATTTTTACGCCGGAGACGGCAAGGTTTTTTGGTGAGTTTCTGGGTAAGCGATATCGCGACAAATCACTGATTTGGATATTGGGCGGGGACGAAAACATCACCACGGATGAGGAACGCGAAATCGTCGAAGCAATGGCTCAAGGTATTGAGGCCGGTGATGGTGGAGTTCATTTGATGACGTTTCATCCGCGTGGTCCGGGCCGATCATCAGACTATTTTCACACTGCCGAATGGTTGGATTTTAATATGTACCAATCATCGCATGCTGCTCATGATCATGACAATGGCCTATATGCAGAGCATGACCACCGATTAACACCTAAAAAGCCAACACTCGATGGAGAGCCCCGGTATGAGTTAATTCCCGCTGGCTTTTATTTTCAAGGCGCAAGTCGTCTGGATTTATTTGATGATTTTGATTGCCGTCAAGCTGCTTATTGGTCCATACTAGCGGGGGCTTGCGGCCATACCTATGGCCACAACAGCATTTGGCAGATGTGGGATTCCAGCCGCACGCCTATGATAGGAGCAGTGGTGCCCTGGTATGAAGCCTTAGATCATCCCGGTTCATTTCATATGCGGTACTTAAAGGAATTATTTACCGCTCGTCCATTCGAACAGCTCACACCCAATCAATCCATCATTTTGGATGGACCGGAATTTGGAGGTGCAAAGATCCGTGCGGCCCTGGCGCAGGATGCTTCTTTTGCTATCATTTATTCTCCAAAAGGGGAGAAGTTTACCGTAGATCAAAGTGTAATAGAAGCGCAAGACCTGAAATCCATCTGGTATGATCCGCGTTATGGAATTTCACATATAATTCACTCCGGCAACACTTTCGGGATTCAGACCTATACTCCACCAACTTCCGGCCGCGGCAATGACTGGATTCTAATTCTCGAAGATGCCGATAAAAAGTTCGAATTACCCTAGACCCCTAG
>JABDLW010000669.1 GCA_013001805.1 Saprospiraceae bacterium
CCCCTACGTGGTATTTACTCCCTATAAAAGAAGCTGGTTGGAGAAGAAAGCATCGGAGGAGGATTCCCGGAAGGATTTACCCACATTTCCTTCCACCAAACATCTTGGCAGATTGTGTAAGGATGAATTTGCTGAACCACCCAGTCTTGAATCGATGGGTTTCAAAGAAAGTGCATACATATTCCCGGATAAAGAAATTGATAAAATAGTGATTCGTCAATATGAGAAAAAACGCGATTTTCCGGCAGAAGATGGGACAAGCAGATTAGGGGTACATTTACGCTTTGGAACCATCAGTATCAGATCGTTGGTAAATCAGGTCTCTGGTTTAAATGCGGTGTTTCTCAGCGAGTTAATCTGGCGGGAATTTTATAGCCAAATTTTAAGTTACTTTCCCAAGGTGGTTGAGCATAGTTTCCGGTCCAAGTATGACCAAATTCCCTGGATAAATGATGCGGAAGAATTTGCGAAATGGTGTGATGGCATGACGGGATATCCGATGGTCGATGCTGGAATGCGACAATTGAATCAGACGGGATATATGCATAACCGGGTACGAATGATAACCGCTAGTTTTCTAACCAAACATCTACTTATTGACTGGCGCTGGGGTGAAGCTTATTTTGCTAAAAAACTCCTAGACTATGACCTGGCCAGCAATAATGGAGGATGGCAGTGGGCCGCGGGTTGTGGAACCGACGCGGCTCCCTACTTCCGGATTTTCAACCCAATTACGCAGCAGAAGAAGTTTGATCCCCAAGGGGAGTATGTCAGGAAATGGATTCCGGAACTTGATGACTTAACCTACCCCGAACCCATAGTAGACCATAAGTGGGCAAGGGAACGTTGCTTGCAAACCTATAAAAGTGCCCTGAGCTGACCATCAAGCCAGGTAATTCATATATTCTTAGGAAATTTATTTTTCTCAGAGTATTGCTTACATTTAGTCGATGCAAGCAGAAAAGCAAGAGTTGACCATATTGTTTTGTGATTTGCTAGGCTCGACCGAACTGACAGAAAGACTCTCACTTGATGATTTCATTGAGGTAATGCAGGCCTATCACCGCTGTCTTTATCAGTGCATTACTTCCCAATATGGATATGTTGCTCAGCATTTAGGTGATGGTATTATGGCCTATTTTGGATATCCGGTGAATTTTGATGCTGCCCCGGTAAAAGCCATTCGGGCAGGATTTTCTTTAATCGATGCGGTTGAGGCTTTGGTAAAGGAGGATCTGGAGAGATTTGCAGTCGATCTTAAGATCAGGGTCAGTATACACAGCGGCTCGGTGGTCATGGCAGATCTTGGTATTGGTAACCGCAAGGAACGCCTTGCACTTGGAGGCCCTCCAAATGTGGCTGCACGGTTGCAGGTTTTGGCCCCGATAAACAGTGTCGTAGTGAGTGAAGCCACATATGCCTTAACCAAGAATCAATTTCAGTTTGATGAATTAGGCAGCTTTTCAATAAAAGGTATGGCAGAAAAAGTTAATTGTTTCCAACCTCTCCGGGAGACCCGTTAGAGCCCCGCCGGACCGATTCTGGTCATGGCCGGTTAAATTGATATCCCACTTTTTTTCATAGTTTTAGAGCATTCAAATACTTGTGTTTCTTTGGTGAAATCTCTGTCTGAGCCTTAGACTAAGCATATGGCAGGATGCTAAGAAATACATACCTCATAATCGTCATAATATGAAAAAGTATATCCACTTTCTGATTTTATGTGTTTCTCTTACAGCTGCATCAGCGCAGTCGTATTCAGACAGCGACATTGCATCATTTAAACAAAAGTTAGTTGAGGAGATCGATGGTAATGCAAAGATGGCTCAGGTGATGGTTGATAAGGTCTTCAGTTTTGCTGAATTGGGATTTCAAGAGTTTGAAACATCCAAATACCTGACTGGAATATTGAGAGAACACGGCTTTGAAATAACTGAAGAAATCAGCGGAGTACCTACAGCCTGGCTTGCCCGGTGGGGAGAAGGTAAACCCGTAATTGCCATTGGAAGTGATTTGGATTGTATTCCCAAAGCTTCGCAGAAACCAGGTGTTGCCTATCACGATCCTATCGTAGCAGGAGCACCTGGACATGGGGAGGGTCACAATTCAGGCAACCCCTTAAATATCATGGCTGCTCTGGCTGTAAAGAAGGTCATGGAAGAGCAGGGGATTAAGGGTACTCTGGTTTTATGGCCGGGGGTTGCCGAGGAGCTAGTCGGTACCAAGGCTTATTTCACTCGCGATGGATACTTCGATGATTTTGACTTGTGCATTTTTACTCATGTCGGCAATAATTTGGGAGTATCCCATGGGCAAGCCAGGGGCACCGGTTTGATTTCGGTGGAGTACACATTTGAGGGGGAGGCAGCCCATGCTGCGGGGGCACCTTGGCGAGGACGCAGTGCAGCTGATGCCGTGGAGTTGATGAATATAGGTTGGCAGTACCAACGCGAACATTTAGATCCACTGCACCGCTCACATTCCGTGATTAAGAATGGCGGGGACCAACCAAATGTGGTGCCATCCGAAGCGACGATATGGTATTATTTCCGGCATGTGACCTACCCTCGCATCATGGAAGTTTACGATAGGGCTAACAAAATCGCCGAGGGCGCTGCTCTGATGACCAATACCACCTTAAACAAAAAGATTCTTGGTTCTGCGTGGCCCCGGCATTTCAATAAGGTGATTGCAGAGACGATGTATCAAAATATTCGGGAAGTGGGTCTTCCCACCTGGTCCGAGGCTGACCAGACCCTGGCGATAGCGCTACAACGTGATGTCAAATCCCACGACACAACCGGCCTGGCAACCGAACTTGATACTTTAGCGCCTCCACTTCAGGGCTTCGTCAGCGGTGGATCTGATGATATTGGAGATATCTCCTGGAAATTACCGACGGTCACGCTTCGATTTCCCTCAAACATCCCCGGACTGCAAGGGCATCATTGGTCCAATGCGGTGGCTATGGCTACACCAATTGCGCATAAAGGTGTCATAGCCGGGGCCAAAGTAGAAGCCATGACATTGATTGACTTGCTTTGCAAACCCCATCTGGTGGATGATGCATGGAAATATTTCCGGGAAGAACAAGGCATGAAGGGCGAGTACGTGCCCATGGTGGGGGATGATGATGCACCAGCCATCTACTTAAATTCCGACATCATGTCAGAATACCGTCCGATGTTGGAGCCCTATTACTATGATGATGCGAAATACGATTCCTATCTGGACCAACTAGGCATTAAATAT
>JABDLW010000706.1 GCA_013001805.1 Saprospiraceae bacterium
GTATAGTGTGATGGTGAAATACTCCCGGGCGGGTTCCAATATCGCTCCTTTACCCCCAAATACCGCCAGTAATTCTTCCATGAAAATCCCGCCTAAAATCGAAAAGACACCTGCCAATACCAAGGTCATCACTATTTGATTGCCAAAAGCATGATTGGCCCTTTCCCGATTGCCCTCACCGTAAGCTCTGGATATAATCGAGGCACCTCCCACTCCTATCGACATCCCAATGGCACCGATGAGGAAAGTGATGGGCATAACAACAGTGATGGCGCCAATTCCCATGGATCCAACCCAACGGCCCACAAAAATTGTGTCAACAATGCCGTATATTGACATGATTAGAATCCCAATCGAAGCCGGGATGGCTTGCTGGCGTAAGAGTTTACCGATCGATTCGGTCCCAAATTTTTGTGATTGCGTCATGAACGTCTAGCTGTGCTGCAAAATTCGCTCCATGTAACCGGCACCAATGACGTCATACATAGGTTTTTAACAGGTTTAAGCATGTTTCCTTTGTTCCAAAGGAATAAACTCTTTTGTCACGATAAGATTGCCCTCCAATGGATCAACTGAGCAAAGTATCCGATCAACGGCATTATTAAGGCCATCAAGTGATATCGTGAAGACGAATGATTATTGATTAACACTCCGACAGCATTTCACTAATGTGTTTGGCCAAGCCACCCTCGGAGGTCTCCTTATATTTTCGATGCATATCCTTAGCGGTTGCCCACATCGTTTTGATAATGTCGTCGAGTTTGATTTTGGAATGCACAAAGTTGCCGGAAAGTGCCAGTTGACTTGCAGTAATGGCTTTCATCGCTCCCATTGTATTTCGCTCGATACAGGGTATTTGGACCAGACCATTAATCGGATCGCAAGTTAGTCCGAGATGGTGCTCCATGGCTATTTCAGCAGCCATCAATACCTGTCCCGGACTACCGCCCTGGCACGCAGTCAGTCCCGCAGCGGCCATGGAGGAAGAAACCCCAATCTCCGCCTGACATCCCCCCATAGCAGCCGAGATAGTAGAACCCTTTTTAAATAAACTCCCGATTTCACCCGCCGTAAGCAGAAAATCTACAATGTCCTTTTCACCATTATTTTGACAAAAGCTCAGATGGTACATTAATACGGCCGGAATCACGCCCGCAGCTCCATTCGTAGGAGCAGTGACCACACGTCCGAATGAGGCATTTTCCTCATTCACTGCCAGAGCAAAACAACTTATCCATTTGGTGATATTCCGAAAAGAATTTTCCGATGATTGAATTGCCTCCTTCCAGGTATCCAAATCACCATAAAATGCATCCTCTAATAGTTTCTGATTTAAATAAAATGCCCGTCGCTGAACCGAAAGACCTCCTGGCAGGATTCCTTCTGTGTGACATCCTTCATAAATACTCGTCTCCATGTACCTCCAAATACCTAGCAGGCCCTCCTTTATTTGATCTGCACTTCTCAGGCTGAGTTCATTTCTCCATACCAATTCGGCTATCGAGCAGGATTCCCTTTCAATCCACTTGAGAAGATCACGTTCCTCGTTGATTGGGAAAGGAAAGGCAGCCTGATCCAAAACCTCCTCTTGACCCTCACGCTGTATAAATCCACCACCGATTGAATAATAAGTCTCTATCACTTCAATGGATTCTGAGGTCTTAATGATAAATCGAATGGCATTGGGATGTTGGGGAAGAAATTTCTTCAGAAAATGAATATTATCTGCCGGGTCAAAATTGACTTTTTCTCCACTTCTGAGTTCAATCTTTTTCGTGGATCTGATTTCTTCAATGTAGAAAGGTATTAACGTGGTATCTATGGTGACCGGATCATGTCCGGAAAGTCCCAGCATTACTGCCATATCTGTCCCGTGGCCAATCCCTGTCTTGGCCAATGAACCGAATAATTTCACCTGAATTGACTTGATTTTTTCTCTTGAGCAACGATTGACGACATCCAGAGCCGCCCGCCAGGGTCCCATAGTATGTGAGCTTGACGGGCCCACACCTACCTTAAACATGTCAAAGACACTGATTTGCTCCATTAATCAAAGATATAAGCTTTAAACCTACCGATGCCAGATCAATCTAAAAGGTGTACGGTAGCTTTCGGGAAAAATTCTGGAATCAGGGGGACTTTTTACTCTTACAAATACACTTACGGTAAACAGGCGAATCATGAAGCATTTATTTAGTGTCATGAGAAATGGCAATCCAAATGTCAAATTTCCGAACAACATTGTGATAAATGACTACAAACTACATGCTGAGGACCTCCTTGATTTAAGCCAAACAGATGAAGTATATCTGCAACCCGGTCACTACTGGTATGATACCCGGTCAGGTCTGTTTGGTCATAAGGAAGAGCCTCTTATGGGAACACTTAAACCCGGGCATAACTTTGGTTCACTGTCTGCCCAGGCCTCCAATGGGGATTCGGGTGTTTTTATCAACGGTCGCGAACTGCAGGAAGAAGAGGCCCTGCAATTGTCACGACTATTTTGCTATTATCGTAAAATGCCGGGAAGGTATTGGCTTGATGCTTCGGGAGACATGGGCGATGAGGGCTATCCTTTTGTGACCGGAAACATTTATCTGGCCATTTCCATTGCCCAGAAATATAACACCTCCCCGAGTAACAATTTTTGGGCTCGTCGACTTTCTCAGGGTCAACTGCATTGGGTTGCAACAGCATCTTAGTAGAAATTCACAGGTTACCAATCACTGCACTTATATCCATAACTTAACAATTCTTAATTAAAAGTATACGCGGTCCACTATTAGATAAAGTTGATCTGGCAATTTGATGATTCAAAGTTACCTGGACCGCAACCGATAGACACTCAACCCGGCTCCCTGGAAACAAGTGATCCTCTGTGTTAGCCGATATTCTTAGCTGCAAGAAAATAATAAACGATTTAATACCGGGACCTGTAGTGCTGTTTTTTCTCGTAAAGAGAATCATTCACTCAGCGTCATTTTGCCATCATCGACACAGTATGGTTCCTATTTTGATCTAGCCGGCGGATGAGAAAGTTATATCTTCACTGGCAATGCATTAGTATGGACCAAGTCAAAAGTTTAAAAGAAGAAATCAGGTTAAAATTTATTGAAAAAAGAAATCAGGTAACGAAAACTGAGCGTGAAGCATGGTCAGTTAGTGTCTGTGATGAATTAAAAACACTTATTGGTTTACATAGGCCTTCGGTTGTTCATAGTTTCATTCCTTTTGGATCAGAAATTGACATTCTGCCTCTTTTGCAAAATTGTCTCGACGCAAACATTACCCTTGTGATTCCCAAGATTTTGAAGAAACCATTTATGCAACAAGTGCAAATCACCAACCTGCATGATTTGGTAGTCAATCGATTTGGGACTAAAGAACCCACTTCTGAAAATATCTTTAGGGGGAGGATAGACATCGTTTTAGTTCCTGGTCTTGCCTTCTCCACTGATGGATTTCGCATTGGTTACGGAGGAGGCTATTATGACTATTTTCTTGCCAATCAAAAGATCCCTTTAAAAGTTGGGGTAGGATTTCCCTTTCAGCTGGTGGAAAACCTTCCGCATGAAGATCATGATATCCCTTTAGACCTGCTCGTATTAGGTGATTCTGTTATAGAGGTAGCGGGTACTTGAGGACTCCCAGCTCCCGGCTTCCACAGAACGCCACGGATTGAGATCCGCGGCTCCATTGTTTTTCAACTCACTGCTCCCGACTTCCGACTCCCGGCTTCACACTTCGGGCTTCAGACTTCGGACTTCACG
>JABDLW010000731.1 GCA_013001805.1 Saprospiraceae bacterium
GCCCCGGATATGAAATAAATGCTACCGTTGAAGTTCTAATGCCGGAAGGAGTTCCTGACTTGAGTGCACCAGGATAATTCTTACGAAGGAACGGCCATTGTCGTCTTTTCCAAGCCGACAGTTTCACTTACCTGATATTGATTACGGGTAGTGGAGTTGCGTGCCACCAGTTCTGCCAAAAAACCAGTTAAAAATAGTTGACTACCTATTATCAGAGCTACAATTCCAAAATAGAAAAGAGGTCTTTCAGAAATTCCGGTTTCATCCCACCAAAGTTTAGACGCGGATAGATAGGCCAAAATCAAAAAACCGAGTAAAAACATTATTGTCCCGATAGCTCCGAAAAAATGCATGGGTCTTTTTGCAAATTTCCCCACCAGCATTATGGACAGTAAATCTAGCGGTCCATTGATAAACCGGGACATGCCAAATTTTGAAGTGCCGTATTTTCGTGCCTGATGACTGACCACCTTTTCACCCACCTTCTTAAATCCTCCCCACTTAGCCAATACGGGAAGGTAGCGGTGCATTTCACCGTACACTTCGATACTTTTTACGACATTTTTTCGGTATGCTTTCAGACCACAATTAAAATCGTGCAATTTTATACCACTCATAAATCGCAATACCGCGTTGTACAGCTTGGTAGGAATTGTTTTGGATATGGGATCAAATCGCTTTTTCTTCCAGCCACTTACCAAGTCATAACCCTCTTTTACAATCATATCGAATAATTCCGGTATCTCTTCCGGATTATCCTGTAAATCAGCATCCATGGTGACAACCACATCACCTTCGACCCTTTCAAATGCTTTCTGCAGTGCTGCTGATTTTCCGTAGTTGCGTTGGAATCTAATTCCCTTAATATTTCCGGACTCACTGGCAAACTCACTAATAATCTTCCAGGAGTCATCGGTACTTCCATCGTCTACAAAAATAATTTCGTAGGTAAACTGATTTTGGTGCATGACCTTCTCAATCCATCGACGAAGTTCAGGCAAACTCTCTGCTTCGTTAAGCAGCGGTATAACAATAGATAAGTCCATTTATAATGTATCTACCGGTTTCTTATCTTTCATTATAGCGGCGATAATCAGCGAAACGATAAAACCGGGAAATATTAATCCCCAGGCAAATGCAAGTGCTGCGGATTTCAGAGAAAATTCAAAACTCTGCTGGTCCATCTGATCAAGTGCCGCTTCAGTGCCTTCCTCCCCAATTAATCCGCTCATTTTTTCAATGGTTTCAATGGCAATCTCCCTTTGCATTTCTACTAGTTCCGGGGCGATAAAATTGAGCAAAACATAATAAAAAATGATATAGATCAGGTTAGCAACTACATAGGTGACGAAAGCGGGTTTAAGTGCGTCATTGAAAGCCATAAATTCAAGGCCGCTTTTTTCCTCTTTCACTGACCGAACCATAAAAACAATAAAAAGGATCGTGGTCAGGATTGACGCGACACTAAATACCCAACGCGGATTAAATAAATAGAAGAATAAAATAAGACCAGCAGTGGCAAGACCGGCAATGATTCCGTTTTTTACCGCAGGGTTTTCTAATGATAGCATAATGTCAGATTATATTCTTAAAAACAATCATGTAAAGGTAGGGCTTTTAAAGTAATATACCTACCCGGTTGGCTGAAACTGCGCCTTATCTTTATTGATGACTCCCAACACTTTTCCCGGGAGTTCCTTGCCCAGATAGGGATTGTTTTTAGACCGGGACGCAAAGTCTTTTTTGTCATATAGCGTGCTGGAATCAGGATCAAACAGCGTCATTTCAGCATCGCGACCGCGCTCTATTGTAGGGACTTGCAAATTAAATATTCGCCGATTATTGATCGCCAAACGTTGAACAATCTGAGATTGGCTGCGGTTAGGTCCGAGCGCCCTGCAAACAGTGCCATAAGTCGTTTCCAGGCTACTGATACCAAAATCGGCATAAGCAAACTCGACCATCTTTGCTTCAATATCAACCGGACGGTGATTGCTGACAATAAAATCGATGAGACCACTTCTCACTGCCTCGATAAGCCGTTGTCTGGTTTGCTCGCTGCGCAGTGGAGGCATTACCTTGTAATTCGGATCAAATCCGGTAAGTTGTTCATCGGTAGCTACCAGATTTAACGCCGGTACCGAACAACTAATGGAAAGTCCTTCGGCCTTGGCGGCAGCGATAACAGGTAAGCTTTCAGCCGAACTAATATTTAGTAGATGCAGCCGGGAGCCGCTGTACCGCGTCAGATCAATGTCGCGTTTCACCATCAAGACCTCCATCAAGTCCGGCAAGCCCGGCAACCCGAGTGAAACGCTTACTTCACCTTCATGCATAAGTCCGTCAGGACTGACACCCCGTAGCTGCGGTTGATTCACAATTATGCCATCAAATGACCGGACATATTCCAGTGCCCTAAGAAGAACTCCCGCATCTTGTACAGATCTTTTCCCATCAGTAAAAGCAATGGCTCCCGCTCGATGCAGATCGATCATTTCTGACATATGCTGACCGTCGCAACTCATTGTCAGAGACCCCATCGGTAAGATGGAAGTAATCAATGCTTGTGAATTGCGGTGAATGTAGTCGATTTCGGATTTGGAGTGTAAAGCAGGTTGGGTATTAGGCAGAACAGCAACGGTAGTAAAACCTCCTCTGGCCGCAGCCTGAGACAGGGTGCCAAGCGTCTCTATATGTTCATAGCCCGGATCACCAACCAGGGCACCCACATCCATCCATCCTGGTGAGACGCAGGCACCGGCTAGTTTGTAGGTCTTGACATTATTACTAATAGAATTTCGAATGGCCTCAATTTTGCCATTCTTGATAAGAATATCTTTTACCTGCTGATGATAAGATGACGTCGGGTCTACTATTTTGACCTGCTTAAGCAGTAATTGCATAAAAAGCCCTTTCTTTTATACCGACCAGAATCGGATGATCAAGGTCTCCAAAGCTAAAAAAATCAACGCTAATATTAGGCAGTATTTCCAAAGTATGACTCCTTTATCCTTTTCTTTGATAAACTCTCCCAGGTTGGCTTGTTGTGTCTGTGCGATAATGGTAGCATCACCTCCATATGTATTTTGTAGCATAGACAAATTAAGGCAGGCCGGATTACTTTCGAGGCGGTCACTATTAAATGCAAAAGTCTTAAGCATTTCCCCTTCTTTTAAGTAAACATCATAAAAACCCGCTTCCTTCACCTGATCGTGAAGACTCAGGGTGACTTGTTTACCATGAGTGACCTGGCCTGGGATGAAACTGCTCGGACCGGTAACTTTATATACCACATCAGCACCAGATGCCCGGTTTTCCATCTCAACGTAAGAATCGTTACCTATGGAATAGGCGATTTTTGATCTTTCCGATGATGACAGAGCCATTTTATATAGCATGGGTATAAACACCTCGGCCTGGGTCACCAGATTATTGAAGGCGAGGTCCAGAGGTGCCGTGCATAGATAAAAATTGCCCCTGGTCACCACATATTTTGTCAGAAAAGATTTTCCATCGCGATACCCAAGAAGTTTTTCCGCTCCGAGACGGTTCGATACAATATAATTACCTGTGGTTGTGGGTAGCCGAACATTACCCCGGGTACGTTCAAAAACATCATTGAAGATAAACTCATCGGTATTATAGTAATTGACTACCCGGCCAGTAGTGTCGTACATCTCAAGACTTCCGGCATTGATCATTGTCAGAAAGTCATTGTAGGAAACGAGATTGGCAGTGGCCGCCGGAAACATCAAAACATTGCCTCCTTGCTCAAGATAATTTTTCAGTGCCGCCGACAATCCACTGCTGATTTCTGACAATTCATTGAGAAGGATAAGTTCGTATTGATTGAAGGAGGTATAGTCAAGATTGGATGCATTTTGGTTCGTCTTTACAAAGTACGCCTCACTGCCAAATGCCGACTCGACATATCGATTTACCGGCCCTGCATTCACAATCAGTGTTTCGATCTTTTGCTTTACCTCAAAAGACAAGAAATAGGTATCATCAAACTGGACAGGAAAATCGGTAATCTTGAGTTCGGCCTTCTGTATACCGGGAATAGTCAGCGTAAGAAATACCGTATCGATGTACGAAGAATTGGCCTCAATACTGAAGGAACCCACCGGTTTGACTGTTCCTTCCCGCTTGATACTCAACTGGATATTTTCGACCTTCTGATCGGACCAGTTATGGACTCTGACCAACAACTTGTTGACCTGATTGATCATTTGCACTGGCGCTTCAAACCAGGCTGAATCCAAACTCACATTCTGCTCGATGACGGCCTGAAGTGGTATCAGGTTGTATTCAAACAATGTATCCGACAGATCTAAATCGGTGATGTTTTCCTGGAAATCCGAGATATAATACAGCATTTTGTGTTCGATCTCGCTTTCATTAAGCAGCTGCTTCTGGCGTTCCAGGACCCGGGAAAGCAAATTCACATCGGGAGTAAGCTCAATTTCTTCCATCGCCGCCAATGCCTGCTCCTTGCCCAATAATCTTTGTTGTCTGGCGCTGAGATTATGAGTAATCAACTGGAATTGATCTTCAAGATCATAGGCATTGATTACGTCCCTGGCTTTGCGCTTGGCTTCCTCTAATAATGGGGCATCCTGGCTGAGGGAAGCCATACTGTAGGAATTGTCAATAAAAATGCTGATTGCTTTCCGTCCCTTTTTTACCTGATCATCCTTCTTAAGGAACGGCTGAGCAAATCCCAGTACCAGGAACAAAATCGCCAGTAAACGGCAGAGAAGCGTCAGCAAATTTTTCAATCTTGACCGGATGCTTGACTCTTCTTTAACCTCTTTGAGGAATCTGACATTGGTAAATAAAACTTTCTTATACCGCCGGAAGTAGAAAAGATGAATAATAACAGGGATGGCCAATGTGGCCAGGGCAACAAGAAAAAGCGGGTATAAAAACTGCATACAGCGGCAAAAATAGATTTTGTGAGTGACAAAGCTTGACTTCTTTCACTCAGGAGATCAAAATGTCTTCAATTAAACGATTATTCTTCAGCTTTCTTCTGCCGGCGCTTGCTATAGATAAAGAAAAATAGACCGATGATGACAATGCTACCGATGATCGTACTGATCAAAGCCACCAAAGACAGTTGGTTTTTAAAAACGGCCAGGATAACAATAACTATCAGAAAAATTGTGGGTACTT
This sequence comes from Saprospiraceae bacterium, assembly GCA_013001805.1. Lineage (GTDB taxonomy): Bacteria > Bacteroidota > Bacteroidia > Chitinophagales > Saprospiraceae > JABDMH01. The sequence continues at coordinate 5,179 of JABDLW010000731.1, forward strand.
CATTGTAGATTCTGAAACCCCTGGACTGCATCGGAGTTTCACCACGTGCCAGCCGCTTAATAATGCCACTGCAACGTTCGCTATAAGCCGCAAGCAGAATTAACAGGGTGAGCTTGATGTGCATCCAACCCTCTTGCAAATATCCCTTATACAATACAAGCATTGCAATACCGGCAACAAAAGTGATGATCATAGCCGGCCGGGTGATGATGTTGAACAGCCTTTTCTCCATAAGGGAATATTGACGAGACAAAATGTCTCTTTCCGGAGATGATTGGCTCAGTGCTTCAGCGTGATAAACAAAAAGCCTCACTAAATAAAACAGGCCAGCAAACCAGGCTACAAACCCAATGATGTGTATGGCTTTAAGTGTTAGAATATCCATGGTAATCAGTCAAAATATTAATGAAGGCGGCAATATAGGAATTCATGGACATTCCCGGGGTCACCATCTTTAGTAGTAAGAACTTCGATCTTAAAATTTCTCATCTGCAAATTAGTTAATACCTTCAAGTCCGGTAAAATATGATCATGTGAAAAATCTCAACCAATTTCTACCAATTCTTCTGCTTTGCTTATCCTCAGGTCTTTTTTCTCAGGAGCACCTGCAATTGCCAACTGAGGAAAGAAATAGATCCTTCAATGTTATACCCGGAGTTGCCAACGAGTCCCTTGGTTCGATCAGTAATACCGCAGTGGCGGTGCCCCGTAGTTTTAATTTCCTGAATCAGGAAACCCTGATTGGCAGCACATTGTATGATTTACAATCAAATGCTGCTATGTCCAACCGGCTGGTTGTTGATCCCGACGGTTATAAAGCGGCTGTTTGGATGCTGGCTCAATCCTTCGAACCGGCCAAGCCGGACAGAGGCACGGGTTTCAATGAATTTATTGATGGTTCCTGGGGTGAAATGCCGACTGCCAGACTTGAAT
>JABDLW010000759.1 GCA_013001805.1 Saprospiraceae bacterium
GTGCCTTAGGGCTCCACGCCAGATCATCAATCCGGTTAAATTGGTGATTTTCCGCTACCGGGCTGACTTTGCCATCTGTGCTTCTCTGAAAGAGCCTTTCATCCTTGGCAAAGTAGATTATTCCCAAATCCGTCCCCGCAAATGCCTGTATGTAAAACAAGTCCCTATCTGTTGTCGGGGGAATGATTAATTCGGTACCCGTATCATTAATTTTCCATAATTGAGCCTGAAAATCAGCACCGGAGTTACTTCTCTCCGCTCCATAGATAATCCGCTCTGGTGTCCGCGATAAAATAATATCACTGGGAGAGGCTTTTGCTTCCAACGCTTTTACGAGCTCTAGTTCATCATTTATCTGCCAAACACAAGCAAAATGTTGCTCACTTGTCATGGGGCTTATGAATGTAAAAAAAATATTCCCATCCCGATCAATCACCAGCCCTCCCCAGGGATGAGCTGAGAGAATGGTTGCTTTATAAAATATTATGATCAGTGAGGAAGCTATGATTTTTTTTACTTGCACTGGTAACACATCCATGTTTTATCCCCAAAAATACTGGTCCCATCAGAGCAGGTAATCTATTTGGGACTCCCCTCGACTCCATACTGCATCAGATCAATACTTCTAATCCAACCAATGTAAAGTCATCCGGATATGACTGATCCTGCAAACTAGATAATCCAGATTCATAAATCGTGTCAAATAATTTCTTAACCGGTAGATGACTATTCTCCAACAAGAGGGTTTGAAATGCGTTATTGACATTTGAATTTTGCGATACTTCTAAGGCGTCCGAAATCGCATCTGTATACAGTATAAGTTTGTCACCACGCTGTAGAGAAATGTTGGCTTCGGTAAAAATCACCTCATTGTGGGAAAAAATGCCCACCAGTGGATTTTTTGTTATAAGCGGGATGATTTCTTGAGATTTGCTACGTAATATGTAAGCCTCCGGATGACCGGCTTGGGTGTAGGTCAGTTTATGGCTATGGCTGTCATAAATGGCATAAAACATGGTTACAAATGCATCGTCCGGCATCTTGTTATACAGCTTTCGGTTGGTCTGAGTAATAGCGGTCGCCGTAGAAAGAAAACCAGGTGCTAAATTTTTAAACGTAGTAGATGACATGAAGGTGAGCAAAGCTGCGGGTATTCCATGCCCAGTCACATCCGCTATAAGCATACCATAAATTCCACTCTCTAGCTCTAGAACGTCATAGAAATCACCTCCGATTTCTTCCATTGGAACAAACAAGGAAGCAAAGCTGACCTTCTCCGAATGGGGAAACCTTTGCGGCAACAAGAATTGCTGAGTTTTTCTGGCCCTTTCCAAATCTTTCGTGATGCGTTCGCTGAATCTCTGCAATTCATTGTTTGCCAATTGAAGTTTTTGCTGTGTCTTCCGTAGTTCGGTTACATCCGATTGAATACCCACATAATGAGTGACTTCATTATTGGAGTCCCGGATTGGTGTAATGGAAAGCCGGTTCCAAAAAGGAGTACCATCAAATTTGTAATTCAAAAGCTCCACTGTACATGCTTCACCCTTTTGAATGGCTAGCCTGATTTTCTCCACGGACTTAGGATCAGTGGCAACTCCCTGCAAAAAGCGGCAATTTCTACCTATGACCTGATCTTTGCGGTAGCCGGTTAAACGTTCGAATCCAGCATTGACATAAATTAGTGGACTGTCGTCTGCATTCATTGAACTGATCGTAATTCCTTCGGAAGAAGAATTGGCAGCCCTTTGCAGTAATTCACTTTCCTCCAGGAGGTCTTTTATGTTCTTCGATTTTATAGTCATACCGTCAGACAATCAAATGTAGAAATTTTAACTAAATCTCGAATCGGGCAAAATCAAATACTCAAGCCTGGTAATAAGCGTACCTCTAATTAAGGAACTTTTGCTTGCAAGGGAGTAATTAGTTGGTTCCCGATCAGAGCTTTTCGGAGGCTTCTGGGATAAATTCTCCAATTAAATTCCAATCCATGCTATTTCCCCAACCACAACCATGATCACTTTTGTTTTTTATCACATGACCTTTGCCGATACGGTGTTCGCCGAAGGTAAGCAGTGACAAGATCGCTCCGGGGCGTAAGTGCTCACTGGCCCAGCTCAAGGGGGAGTTGCCATGAGCATCCCTTGCTTGTTTATCTGCACCGGAGTCCAGGAGAAATTTTATCGTGTCTTCATCAGCATAGGCCGCTGCCCGATGCAGTGGTGTTTCCCCTTTGGTGCGTACATCACGCATAAATGCCCCTGACTCTATATTGGGAAGAGTTCTAGCATTTACATCGGCACCGCGTTGCACTAAAAGTTTTACCGTATATATATAGTAGGGTCTTCCCGCCTTGGCCAGGGCATTATGCAGGGGTCTTTCTCCAGTCTTGACTAAAGGAGCATTTACATCAGCTCCAGTATTAATCAATAAATCACAGACTTTCCAATGACCAAAAAAAGCGGCATTGCCCAATTCGGAGTCCAGGTCTATACTACTAAAATCACCACCTGCTTCCAGCACGGCGCGCAAGGCAGTGGTGTCGTTATAATACACCAGCCACTGCAATGGCTTGACCTGGCCTTGATGCAGCAGCATTTGCCAGTCTTCGACCTTAAGGAGTTCGAAAATGAAGTCCGTTCGTCCATTGCTGATGTATTTCAGAATTTTATGTGTTTCCATACCCGGGAGGATTTCAAAAAATCATTTATATAAATATCAATGGAAATGATATACTGCATAAGCTGGCTTAAATACCCTCCACCATCACCGGACCACTACCATCGTTGCTACCTTCGAAAGGTATATTAATGTCCCAGACACGCCCTTTGGCTCTAACGGATATTTGCACCTTCGTTTCATTTTCTGATTCAATTCTGGCAGATGCTTTCGGCGATTTCTCTTCCGAGGGGAAAAGTAACCAGGCAAGGGTGCTTGTTTGCTTTATCTCCGTCGTGAAGCGGCTAGTTATATTGGGTTCATAAATGTTGTATTCCCGGCTGTACCAGCCCTGGATCTCCGGCTCTTCCTGTCCCTTGATAAATTCAATTTCGAAATTTTGTGCACTAATTGGAATAACCTGCAAATTTCCTTTTTCATAATCGCTTCTGATACCTCTGCCCACTTTTAGAACCTGGCAGTCAGGATGCCAGTGCCATAATGTCTCGATTTTTCTGGGCCGTTCGGTGGTTAGCCGGTCTACCACAATCCAGAATTCACCCCGCACATAGAATACGGAACGACTGTGCCTGACATCCCCTTCCGTCTCTGGGAAATCTGTGAATGCACCAGTGGCATAATCAAATTTATCCGATATTTCCCAATGCCGTTCATCAATCGGTACGGTAGCATGTGTTGGTCCGCCAGCTTGACCTTTCCCATCAATCAAAACCAGATTATGACCGGCAGTACTCCTTGCATAAGGCCGGAATTTTTCAGCCGTTTCCCCGGTGTAGGCAAATCTGCCGGCATCGACCAGAAAGTCACGTCCGTAGGCCGATACTGATAAATGTAATTTGTCATTGTGTTGATGCCCACTACCCCACGGTCCTACATCAAAAAAGGACCAATGTGCGTCTACAGAAAAATCACTTCTGGAAATCAATTGTCCCGCCCAGGGATAAAAATAGGAAGGTCCGTCATCTGGCCTTTTTCCTGCACTCCCATTGGAAGCAATATACTTCCAATCTATATGCTGAAATATCTCGGCAGCGCGTAAAATGTGCTCCCGGTCAATTCCCCGGTCCCCATCATTATTTAATGCGCGGTATCCATCCGGCCGCACGGCGTGAGCAATGTAACTATACATATTTTCAATCGTCCTGCCAAAATATTCCGGTAATTCCTTTCCTGCCTGATCGCAAATATTTTTAAATAATTCGAAATTAAATAATGAAACATTATGATAATGCGAGGTTAGTTCGGTTTGAACACCATCAGGATAAACCTGATCTTTCATGCTCTTGAGCATACTGTTAATTGAGTACTCCAACCATTCATCCGACGCCTTATATTCAGGAAAATTAGTAGCTACGGTAGCTAATGCCGAGATCTCCATGGTCAACCAATTATTCCCGGCATGGAAGTTCCGGTTATAATGCGCGTGATCCGGAAGACTTGCCAAAATTAGTAACCGTGTAGCTGGAGTTAAATACTCACTATCCATTAATCCGTAAAATATTTTCGACCATACTTTTGCCCGGGCCGCCACTTCCAGGCCCCGCCACACAGAAGTACTGCTTTTCGCAGCAGGGTAAGGCATACTTTTGATTATAAAATCCCGTAAAAAAGCATCTATGTATCGCACATATTTGGGATTTCCCGAATCAAAATAAGCCTCCATCACTTGCAGAATTTGACTGTGGCGGTTCGAAAGCCATGCCCATTCCCGGTCATTGTTAGGTCCCTTGTAATACCAGTCGCGATGGCCATCCGGGCCATAGGGTACTTTACCACGCACATTCTGAACGATAAAGACATTCTCCAGGGTGGTATCTGCGGTGGCAACACTCATCCCGGCTGTGACTGGTAGATCCCTACGGAGGTGCATCGCATTATTACTATGTCGATAGTATGATAATAGATTTTCACAAGCAGCCGCTACATTCCCACGCTCGAAATTGGACTTTACTTTTTCCAGGCCTTTACGATTCAGATCGTATGCCTCCAGCATAGCGATCATTGTTTTGGGGTAGGATCGGCAC
>JABDLW010000789.1 GCA_013001805.1 Saprospiraceae bacterium
CTATACGCCCGCGTAATTTTTTTGCTGGTTTCTGAACTTACATTATTATAGATCTCTATCATAGCTATAGTCCTTTTTCAAGTTGCCCGGCTGCAAGTTTTCCGGAAATTATACTCGGCGGTACTCCCGGTCCGGGGACGGTGAGATGACCTGTATAAATAAGGTTTTTTACTTTCTTATTGCGGATTTTCGGTTTCAAATTTGCTGTTTGACGCAGGGTGTTTGCCAAGCCATAGGCATTACCCCGATAGGCGTGGTAGTCATCAATATAATCGTTGACACAGTAAGATCTTTTTACCTCAATGCGATGGCGGATGGAGTCTTCTACCCTGCTTTCAAGACGATCCAGAATGCGTTCAAAATACCGGTTGCGCAGTTCGTGGGTATCTTCCAATCCTGCTGCCAGGGGCATCAAGATGAAGATATTTTCGCAATTTTCTGGAGCAACTGATGCATCGGTTTTTGAAGGACAACATACATAAAATAAGGGATCGGTGGGCCAAGCGGGCTGGTCATAGATTTCAGCCGTGTGGCTGGCCAGGTTCTCATCGAAAAATAGGTTGTGATGCTGTAAATTTTTTACACGCCCTTTTACACCCAGGTAAAAGATCAAAGATGACGGAGCCATGGTTCGTTTATTCCAATATGTTTCAGAATAATTACGGTGAGACAAGTCGAGCAACTTCTCTTCAGTGAATTTATAATCTGCTGAAGAAATAATATAATCCATGGCGATGTCCTCCTCCTTTACTGTCACTGACCGGGCCACATCACCATTGACATTGATCTTTTCTACCGGGCTGCCTGTCCTGATATTTACACCGAGTTCAATCGCTAATCGAGCCATTCCCTCCACGATCTTGTGCATTCCGCCAGCCGGATACCACGTTCCTAACATAAGACCGGCATAATTCATCAAACTATATAGTGCAGGTGTTTTATTGGGAGCAGCTCCCAGAAAAAGTACGGGAAATTCCATCAACTGCCTTAGACGCTCATCTTTAAAATATCGGTGAACATACTTGTCAAAGGGTGTAGCAATGCTCAGATTAAAAATCGCAGAAAGGAGTCTTTTGTCAAAAAATTCAGACCACTTTAATCCAGGCTTGTAGACCAGGTCTGTCATCCCGACGTCATACTTATATTTTGCATCCTTCATAAAATGCAGCAGTTTTTCACCGCCGCCTTTTTCTATCTTTTCGAAAAGATTGAACAGCTCCTGATGATCTGCGGGGATATCGAGGAAGTCGTGAGGATAATAGATGCGAAAACCCGGATCTAACCGCTTCAGCTGGTAAAAATCGTTGACTTTCTTATCAAAGTCGCCAAAAAAGCGCTCAAACACATCGGGCATCCAGTACCAGCTTGGACCCATGTCGAAAGTAAATCCCTTCTCTACCCATTGCCGGGCACGACCACCCAATCCCGGATGCTTTTCGAAGACAGTCACATCAAATCCGTTGGCTGCTGCATAGCAGGCAGCTGATAATCCAGAAAATCCTCCGCCAATGACGGCAACTTTTCCTTTCAATGAAGTTTTGTTTAATAAATTGAACTAAATCTTAAACAACTAATGATAAAGAAGGTTGAGCCCGTCTTGAAAATTCAACTAAGTAATGATATCGATCAAGAATACCCGTCACAAACAATCGTAATCAAGTTACGAATTTTTGAACATGTCATTTGATCTGAAAAGGACCAAATTGAAACGTAATCCAGTGATAAGACATTATGCACTAATATCATATATATAGAGAAAAAAACATATGACTATCAGTATCATTATGTATGATGATTAATTTATATATGATATGATGGGATTTATATTTTTTTCATATACAATATATTGGAGATGTTATTTCTTTATATATATATTTGTAGTCATGTGTATGATTTACACAGAGGTTTGATAAGAATATTTTAACTACACCTGGTAAGACTAAGGTCGGCTGCTGCCCCCAATGGTAGCTCTACGATGATCAAATGAGGTCATTCGTGTGCAGTACTTTTTCTGCCAGTAGAAGCTCAAATTATGAGAAACTACTACAAACTACTAGCAAAGTCTATTTGGAAATCTCCCCAAGACTGGATTTCCCAAAAGCGTCAAGATTACTTCTCACCTATTTACCTAAGTTATAGCCTTGCAGTACCAGTTGCTATGATGCTGCTGCTTGCTGCCATTTGGCTGAATACCTGGCCGGGAGCGGAAGTCGGTAATTTAAGAAATTGGCACTTGCATAATGGAACACAAACGACAACTCTCGTCAGTGAACCGCTAATTGGAGTTGCTAAGTCCTTTACTTCATTTGATGGTACCAACCTGGTCGTAGATATTGTCGTGCGGAATACGGGATCTTATCAGTTGACTGATCTTACTCTCATTGATGTTCTGGATGCTCCCGAACACTTTGGGGCTGCGTTTCAGTCCATCTCAGTACCGCCATCGATATCCAGCACCCTGGCCATGCCACCAGCAATAAATCCAATGTACGATGGGTTGACCTTGGGACAGCCTAATAT
>JABDLW010000795.1 GCA_013001805.1 Saprospiraceae bacterium
CCTATATACACGGTAGCCGGGATTACTTCTACACCCCATATTTATTTGCCGGAGTATCTGTATTCACCTACAATCCTTATGCAATTTACAACGGAGAGAGAACACCACCATTACGGGAATTGGGTACGGAAGGACAATTTATCGGTGAAGAATATCCATCGTTTCAGCGCGCCCTTAATTTCGGAGGAGGCTTAAAATTTGACTTGACAGCTGAGTGGAGTCTAAATGTAGAATTAAGTTTCCGGAAGATCTTTACCGACTATCTGGATGATGTCAGCACTGTTTACTACGATAAGGGTGAGATTCGCGGCAACCATCCGGCCAATGCTGATATTGCTGTCCTGGCATCCGACCCCTCGATTCCGGATGCGGAGGGCAATTTGTTTGGAATGCCCGGGAGGCAGCGGGGAGATGGAGCAAACAAAGATTCCTATAATTTTCTTTCGGTGGGAATCGTGTACTATTTTGGAAATCTCAAATGTCCTGAAATCTCTAAGTGATCACAACCAGATCCAATTGTGGCCTCAATTCCTTATGAAATTTCCAATCACACAGTCTACCTTTGCGATCTAAATTTTATTGACTTTGATTGTACATTACCACGTTGCATTGCCTGCATTCTCCCGGGGCTATCATTTGATTACTGATCAGGTCATGCGCTCGGTTGAGGTGTGGCCAGACCAGGGTCTGTTGAATGTATTTATCAAGCATACTTCCGCCGCTATTTGCATCAATGAAAATGCGGATCCTACAGTTCGAACGGATTTCGAGAAGATATTCAATATGGTAGTTCCGGAAAACCTTCCATTTCTGGACCACGATATGGAAGGCCCTGACGACATGCCGGCCCACATCAAGACGGCTATGATTGGAACCAATGTGACTATCCCCATTGTAAATGGTAGACCGGAACTGGGCACCTGGCAGGGCATTTTTTTATGTGAATTCCGTAATCGTGCAGGATCAAGAAAACTAGTACTTACCATCTACTCCTAATGGCTGAGTTCCACTTGTTGAAAGTTAAAATGGTGATAGAGGAGAGTAAAGACGCCACTACTATTGTCTTCGATGTACCTGCTGACCTTGAGCAGCTTTATCGCTTCAAACCTGGTCAATATCTAACCCTGGAGTATGAAGAAGCAGGTAATCTGGTTACACGCATGTATTCAATAAGCTCTGCACCCTATGAGCAGAAACTTAGCGTTACCATAAAAACAAAAAGTCCCGATACGCTCAGTAATCATCGCGATCAAATCCTGAAACAAGGTGCAGTAATCAAGGTGTCACCACCCCGGGGTATGTTCACAGTTAAAATCAACCCCGATAAGAGGGCTGCTTACTACTTCCTTGGTGCCGGCAGTGGCATTGTACCTCTTTATTCAATGATGAAAAGCATATTGGAACAGGAGCCACTTAGTACGGTGCACCTCCTCTACGGCAATCGTAGTTATAATGACATCATTTTCCGCGATGCTTTAATTGATCTTAATGAGACTTATTCTGGTCAATTTTTTCTCCGGTTTCAGCTTTCCCAGGAGGGAAATAGGCCACTGATCAATACAAACAGGGTTATTGGCCGGATCGACATGAAAATAATCCAGAGATTTTTGGAAGATTATCCAAAACAAGCTAATACTGCATTCTATTTCATCAGTGGTCCACAAGACATGATTCACACAACTCAACAGACCCTGGTTGAGATGGGTATTCACAAAAATGATATTTTCGTCGAGCGAAATAATAACAATACCGATCTAAACAAAATTGAAACTGACATATCCATGGTAAATTCCTGCAAAGCGCATATTACTCTCGACGGTAATGAAATAGATATTGAAATCAAAGAACAGACCATTCTGCAGACCCTCCTGGATGCTGGTTATGATCCTCCATTTTCCTGTACCAGCGGTGTTTGCACTACGTGCATGGCCAAACTCTCAAAAGGATCTGTCGAGATGGAAGAAAACTACGGCCTCGACGAAGATGAAGTTGCCGATGGTTTTATTCTGACCTGCCAATCTCACCCTACCAGTGATGAGATCGAACTCTCCTATGATGTGTAAACAATGACGATTGGTTCGAGTGACGAATCCCGGACTGGTGAGTACCCCCGGCCAAAAGTATAAAGAACAGAAATTGACCTACGCTAATCACGGAATTGGCATCGGAGAGGTTCAAAAACTCAATTTAAGTCTCAAAAACCCGGCTGTCACCGGACTTTGATATTTTCCATTTGCCTGGTTAAAAGCAATTTGACCCACGAGGTCAAGGTCCCAACTCTGCGCCACCGAATAGGTAATGGTGGGATTAATAAATAGAGGATGACTGGAAATTGGACTATAAATAAGAGCCAGTGAAGAATTTAGTAGCGGTGTGATGGGGTAAGCGCCACTGATGAAAATAGCGTGACGAAAGGGATAAAGGTTTTTTGCCGATAATTCAAAACTAAACAAATCAAGGAGCGTACCTTGCGTCTCACCATTTGAGTTATACAAATAACCTGCGTTTACATAAAGGCTATTAGAAAAAGAATAGTCTATGGACGCGGTAACTGCAAGACTATTCTTGTCTTCTTCACTGATGAAATAACTCCACTCGCCCTTGAATCCTGCTGTTTTCAAATTGCCAGCCCAACCACTGCCAATCACCCAATCGCCCCGGGCATAACCGGTAAGTATTTGGAAATCATATTGTGCAACATTCCATTTATACAAGGCGGCAAATACACTGCGGTCCAATGTCTTAGCCGCACCGGCGGCAATCTCTATGCTGGATGCGACACCGGTATAATATTTCACTCGGATAGCATCTGAACCTGGTCGCTCCTCATAGTCAAAGTCAGTAAAGGCAAATGCATTAAATAGATCGTTGGGGTTCCAGACCGTACTGATGCCCCAATTAATGCGCTGGCGTCCAATTCGGGTTTCCAATGCACCCTTGGTATACTGTAGATATGCTCGATCTATGGTGCTATTAATTACCCAATCGTCTTTATTAACCAGATGAACCGAAAGGTCAAAGAAATCATTATTTCCATTCTCAATCTGATCGGAATAATTGGGAGAAAGTTTCACCAGATCTCCATAAAAGATTCGGTTTCTCACATCAATGGCCAATTGAAACTCTGCCGAAGGTTCGTATCTAAATTTTAAGCGGTTGTGTATTAATTGATCAATTAAATATGAATCAAATCCATCCAATTTAAAAATCGATTCGAGGTGCTTTACGTAGCCTTGCATAGACCACGGAGATTGCTTTTCCTCCTGGGCCGACAAAGAAATTGTAAGAATTACAAATAAACCGATCGTGAAGAAGTATTTCATTTCCTGATGTCACTCAACACTTTCCCGTCTTCAATCGTAATGACCCTTCTGGCGCGGTCAATCACCCGCTGATCATGAGTAGAAAAGACAAACGTCATGCCTTCTTGCTGATTTAATCTAGACATAATATCCAATAGGTTTGCCGTAGATGCGGAGTCAAGGTTTGCCGTAGGTTCGTCAGCGAGAACGAAGGCGGGCTTGGGAGCCAAGGCTCTGGCCACTGCCACCCTTTGCTGCTGCCCTCCTGAGAGCTCTGACGGCCGGTTGTGCATGCGATCTCCCAGGCCCACCGCCTCCATCAGCTCCTTCGTTCTTTGATCGCGCTTTTGCTGAGCGACATTTTGCAGCAACATGACAAATTCAACATTTTCCTTGGCAGTGAGTACGGGAATCAAATTGTAGCTTTGAAAAACAAAGCCAATATGGGTTTTCCGAAAATCAATCAGTTTATTATCTGATAACTGGGATAAATCCGTTCCATCAACCAATATTTCACCGGAGGTAGGACGATCAAGTCCACCAATGATATTAAGCAGTGTGGTTTTTCCCGAACCCGAAGGCCCTACAATAGCGGTAAATTCTCCCTGTTTAATTTCAAGGGTGACTCCACGTAGTGCCTTCACAGGCACCTTGGTTTCTGTATAAGTTTTATGTACATCTTTTACACTTACTACAACTTTTTTGTCCGTCATTTCTTTAGATTTTTCGCAGTGCCTCAACGGGCTTTAATTTAATGGCTTTAAGTGCCGGATATATAGACGCAAGCACGGCGGTAATGACCACTGCGGTGGTGATCGTCCAGATGGTTTCAGAATTCACCACCGGTCTAACAATTTCCGACATACCAAATTCCTCCAATGCACGACTCCAATTAGACAAATTAATCCCAATTTTATTCAAATATTTGGTCGTTCCGATACCCAATAGCATTCCAATCGGAGCTCCGATGAGGGCTATAAAAATAGTCTCAAGCACCACCATAATAAAGACTCTTGCTTTATTCATTCCTACTGCCATCAGCATCCCTAGTTCCTTCATCCTTTCCAAAACTGCCATCAGCATGGTATTGATAATTCCGAATATCAAGGCAAGCATAAAAATCACTGTCATGATGATCATGTTTACTCGAATCTGAGAATTAAATAATTCGAGATCAGGAGATATCTCCTTGTAGGTTTCTACTTTCCATTGCGGATATTTGGCTTTTAGTGAGGTGGCAAATTGGTCAGTTTGTTCAAAATTATTGACCAACAGAGCAATTTCATGGGCACCAGCTTCAGGAATTTCTGTGAGACGTCGAATATCCGCAATGGCAGCATATACATATAACTCGTCATTGACCCGGTTGGACGTTTTATAAATACCCGCTATCCGAAAAGCTGCCGTGGTGATATCCCCGTGCACATTCTGAAAAGTCATCACTACCTTCGATCGTAAGTTTACCTTGAGCTTATCGGCCGTCCGGCGGCTGATCAGTATTTGATTTCTTTTATCTGCCTGGAAACCTTCTCCCTCGATAATTTTATCCATGAGCCGGGTAACCGACTGCTCCTGCTCTATATCGACACCCTTTAACATCACTCCCTGAGCTGTAGCTGCAGATGAAAGCATGCCATTGATCAATAGCCGCTTGGCCACAGCTTTTACCGCATCATTTTTTACGAGCTCATTTTCGATGACACCCGCATCGGGCATAAATAGCCTTACTTCAAAATCACTCTTAAAAATTGAGTCATGAATTTGAATGTGGGAAGTCTGATTCTCTATGATGTTGGAGATATAATTATCAATTTGACCCCGGAAAAACCCCAGTAAAAACAGCAGTGCCCAAATACCAATGACCACTGATCCGATCACAACCAGGCTACGGGTGCGACTACGCCAAATGTTTCTCCAAGCTATTTTTAATAACATGTTTTTGTTATTGTGAATTTGAATTTGATTAACCTCGCATAGCTTCCACCGGTTTTAATCTATGTAACTTTATCATGGGATAAATAGCTAAAACTGTAATTAAAAAAAACACAACCAGGGCCTGGGTGATAAAGATGGAGGGGTGAATGCTTGCCGGCAATAATGGCTCTACTCCAAATTTTTCGTAGGCATTTGCCATCTCACCCGACAATTGAATTGGATTTTTATAAAAATAGTAGACCAATGGAAAAGCTACTATGATGCCGGCAAGGCACCCGATTAACCCAAGCAAAATTGTTTCCAGCCATAACATTAGATTCAGCTTGCTGGTACGCATGCCAATGGCTTTTAAAATACCAAATTCGTATTCCCTCTCTTTGAGCATCATCAGGATGGTGCCAAAAATTCCAAACCCAATGATGAGATAGAGAACCATTAAGATGATTTGACTGCCAGCCGTATCCACTTCTTTTGCCTGAATTAAATCCGGCATCATTTCCTTATAATCAAGTGCCTCATAATCATCGCCAAGATTTTTTCGAATTAACTTAACCGTATGTTCGATTTTTTCCGGTTTGTCCGTATCGACGACCAAAGTGGTAATTAGATTCTCAGTGCCATAAAACCACTTTGCTTTTTCCAGACCAATGTAAATTAATTGCTTGCTGAGCTCAGGTGAACCAAATCTGACCAATCCCCTTACGGGAAATTTACCCGCTGCATTAATCCCGTGATATCCCTGACTGATCAATATCAATGTATCACCAACACTAATTTTCAGATAATCGGCCATCCCTTCTGCAACCAGTGCACCCTCATCTTCCGAAAGCAGATATTGACCCTCGATCACACGACCATCGACCTTGGTGAGCCGGCTTTCCCTTTGCGGATCAATGCCAATTACCATACCGCCTTTTGTGTATTGTCCTGAAGATGCCAGAGCAAAACTTTCAATTCTAGGCACTAATTGTCTGATGTCTTTTTCATCAGATAAGATCTTAGTGACTGGCTCGGGATCAAAGGCATTGTCGAGCGATTTGTCGTCCCAATAACCTGACTTATGTATCTGCGCATATCCAAAGTGGTAATGCACAATGCTATCTACCATATGATCCCAGGTACCTTTCTGAATGGAGGAGATTGCAACTGCAAAGAAAACAGCAAAAAGAATTGATCCGGCTGTAATAAAGGTTCGTCGTTTATTTCTCCAGATATTTCTTGATGCAAGCGTAAAGATTTGTTTCATTCTGATTTTTCATTTTGACAGCAAGTGCAAAATATGATTCTGGAAAATGTCCATTCTCTATCGCACCCTTTTCATGTTTTGTATGGAAAAAAAGGAAGTTTCCATGGGTTGATCAAAGGCGATGTCTATTTGTTCGATGATGGTTTTCTTACCTTGCTCTTCTGCCGGTATCATCTCAAGCCGGGTCGGTAGAAGTCGGCCACCGATCATTTTCACCTCTTTACCTAACATAGTATTAATCAGATAACCATCTTCATCATAAAATTCAGTTTTTAACTGCAGGTAGTCCTCCTTGCTTATCCAGGATATGACTTTACCCCAAACGACGGGCGCCTCGGGTTTAGGAATAAGCTCGATTTTATGGCAATTTCGGCCTTCGATTTCCTCCTCGCCGATTAGGGTGTGAGTATAGTCGATCACGACAGATGATTCGCGCACAAGGTCATCATTGGTGAAATCAGAACCCATCCACGATTGCATCATCATGGAAGGGGGTAATTTAATTGCCCGGTCAATAGAGGGCTGCCAGTTCCAGATTTCTTTGTCCCGTTTCAAAAATGCTGTTCCCTTATCCCGGGCTGGTGCGGTGATGAGCATGAGGCTATAGTCGGTGCCTTTGCTCCACGATTTAATGGAGATTTCCCGCGACCATGTGGGCCTTTCGATGGTCATTTTCATCTCACCTATGCTTGAGGAGACTCCCCGAGCCCGTTCGTCTGCTGTTTTTATAATTTCCAATGCAGACTGGCTTAAGACTGTTACGGCACTTAGGGATAGGATGGTAATAAAAATAGCCTTCATTAAATTTATTTTTAGTCTTATCTAAAAAACAATTTGACTTTATGTTTGGTTCTGAGTATTCCGCAGTTTAATTTTCAAAAAACTCCTCATCTCCTCTATGGGATAATGCGCTTGAAAATTGATGAAATGCAGCAAGATCCCATCCAGTGAAGCGGCTAAATACATCGCCTCCATTTCCGGGTTATCCACTCCCATTTTCACCAGGAGGGAAGTCAGCCTGGTCAGGTTGTCTTGCCCATGTTTTTCCAGCTTAGTTTTATACTTACTGATGATATCCTCCTGAAAAGATAAAGCTGTGATCAACCTCCAATAGATGGGATTTGCCTTGACCAAATCAAAAATTTGATCAATGGCCTGGTCCAAGGCAAGTTCCGGATCCATTTCGGGTGATTGCAACGTTTCTAAAACTTCATCGCCCGTATGCATTGCCTGATCCAAAATCGCCTCCAGTAGTTGCTCCTTACTAGCGAAATAATTATAGATCAACCCTTTAGAAATGCCAGCTTGCTTGGCGATTTGGCTAATGGTAGTCCGGTAAAATCCCTGATGGGCGAATAAGTTCAAAGCAGCATCAACGATCAACTGAGTGCTTTTTAGCCGGATCTCCTCTACTTGTTCTTTGCGACGTGGCGACATTTACATTGACCAAATGTTCAGTCAAAAATAAATTAAATCCATGCTTAAAGCAAATCCATGAAAGGATTCTTCGATGAAGAGTTAAAAAAATCGGGCGGAGATCTAAGATTCGTCTGGTAAAATCAAAATTTTGCCAAACCATGAGCTCCCCATAGTGACGGAATCCAGTGAAATTTACTTGATCTTGAAAAGTGAGAGTTCGCCCTGTTTAGAAGTACAGCATGTTTTATCGGGATGATCACCTTCCCTATCTGTCGCCAAATTTCCATCAAAATATCCACTAAGAAATCGCAAATTCTTTACATTAATTTTTTTACCATAAATTGTTCGTGTTTCAATCGTCAGGAAAACATGAAGCAGCAGGGGATCCCGATTTAAAGGGGTACATCTTAGATAGAATCATGAAATGGGTACAAAAATATAGGATTCGGGCCAAGCTTTCGATGTACACTGGTTGGATACTGTATTTCTATGCATTTACCCATCTTCTCAATCACTCTTTGGGCATTTTCGGTCTCGAAGTACTTGAATCCGGACGAAAACTTTTCATTGGTTTCTGGAGATTACCGGTACTTGAATGGCTGGTTGTTGTTTGTCTCGTCATGCACTTCTCTCTGGTCTTGTACAAACTTTTTATCAAAAAGACTTTTAAGGGCTTGTCTTCAGCTGAGTGGGTACAGATTATTTTGGGATTCTTAATACCCGACATCCTGGTCCACCATATTTTTGAAACGAAAATCGCCAATAAACTTTTTGGTGTACTTGACTCCTATACATACTACATCTACTGGACTCCAGATAATTATTGGATCCTCTTCCTCCTGACCGTCATTGTTATTTGGATCCATGGCTCGATAGG
>JABDLW010000798.1 GCA_013001805.1 Saprospiraceae bacterium
CCTATATACACTATCACCGACAATAACGGAATCCCCGGCACAGATAGAGCGGGTCATGGGATACCGGTCACTCACCGGGATATCGAGGTTTAAAATATAAAGCGAATCACAGCCATTGGCATTCGTAAATTGCTCGATATAGGTCCCACCCTCAGTGTAATTCACTCCCCGAAATTCAGCAGTGTCACCAAAACACAGCTTCATATCGGTAACCGACAAAAAAGTATCACGTACGGTGAGATCAACAATAAACACAGAATCACAGCCATGGACTGTCTGTAATGTATCGTCATAAAGGCCGGTTTCCGTATGGGCAATATCTCCGATAAACAGCGTATCCCCCTGACAGATTTCGGTAACGACGAGCTGCCGAAAAGCCGGTCTGACCAAAAGATTTAAGTTTACTATGGAATCACAGCCGTGCACGGAGGTGAGCGTGTCGCGATAAAAACCGGAGTCGGTGATAACTCCACCGCCAAACATCACTTGATCTGATTCGCAAATGGTATCGGTAAGTGTTGTATCAAAGACGGGAAAGACAGAAAGGGAAATAAGGAAAATAGAGTCGCACGTCGCCGGATCCGGCACCAGAACTGTATCGGTGTATTCACCAGACTCGGTGTAAGGCTTGTTGTTAACAAATAAGGTATCACCGATGCAGATAGAGTCAACGACAACGATTTCATTAACGGGACAATCCATGATCAACCTGACCTGCTCAGAACGTAAAGTTAGTGCCTGAAACGCATCATTTCTTACCGTGGCGTAATAGAGACCCTGATCCAATCCATTGATGTTGGTGATGAGCAACTCATTTACCGCCGTACCCACCAAAAATATATCGTTATGGAACCAGTTGTAAATATTATCAGGAACATTAAAGTCTTCAATTAAATCAATCAGTACATCTGCTCCCAAAGTCGACTGGATGGTATCGGGCATGACAATGGGCTTTTGTGGGGCATAAATAAATTGATTTAGTCCAGAACCATTTATTGCAAACAGATCACTGAAGGTAAAACGGTTATGATGGGCTACGAGTACCTGAAGACTAGCGGCATTGGTGACATCAAAATTGCTGTGGACAAAATTATTACTGTCAACTCTGAGCTCCACCAAAGCCGGCAAATAACTCAAATCCGGCAAGGTATCACCTAATTGGTTATTCGAGACATCCAACCTTTGCAGTTCATCCAAACCTGCAAATGAAGGAATGTTACCGCTAAAGTTGTTTCCACTGGCATTAAAATCATTTAGTATCGTATTCACCCGGAGATCGGGGATGTTGCCCTCCAGCAAATTATTCGATATGTCCAATTCGGTAAGCTGTCTTAATGCGCCAAAATTGGCTACCGGTCCGGTGATCCTGTTTCCGTTAAGCCGCAATGTTTCTAATTGCAGCAACCGGGAGAAAGTCGGCATAAACCCGTTCAAATCATTGTTGGATAAATCAATAAAGAAAAGATTCGTAGAACCCCGATAGGCTGGCACCGAGCCGACAAATCGATTGCCATGCAGATCCAGGACTAACAAATCAGGCAGGAAATTAAATTCCGGGATCGGGCCATCCATAAAGTTATTGGCAAGTCTTAAATTAATCAATCCGGGTATGGCGTTAAAATCCGGCAAACCACCGTCAAGGCGATTATCATTCATAACTATTGTCTGGATTTTCGGCATCTGGCTAAAATTAGGTACTCCGCCTACCAATTTGTTGTTGGAGAGATTTAGTGTCTCCAAATTGGGAAGATTAAAGTCAAATAGCGGTCCATCCATCTCATTATTTGCCAGATCCACAAACACCAGACTTGGCATGGCACTGAGCGGTGGCAAGAGGTCCCGCAGCGTATTATTTCTTAGAGCCAACTGCTTAATTTTGGGTAATACCAAATTAGGGAGAGCACCGACGAGGTTATTGCTTATGAGGCTGAGCGCCAGAACCTCACCACCCGCATCGAGAGTGACACCCTTCCAGGTGTCCATGGGCTGGTTGAGATCCCACGTATCCGTCCAATTTGCCCCTTCCGTGCCGTTATAAAGGTTCACGAGTTGAAGTGAATCTGCTGCACGGTCGAACGCATGCACACTGTATGAAAAGCCTAGTAAAGCCAGAAAAAATAGTTTCTGAGGGAAAAACCGACTCATAGTATGTAGTTTTCTTAAAAAGATAAAGACCCGTAAAGATATAAAAACAGTTACAATATATTATAATTTTTTGTAAAGTGTATATGATTGTTCCTGTGATAGTATACCTTCCAAAAAACCTAGTGATAGCATGAACGTCGAAAACTTTGACCTTTGTCATTTCATTAGAAAACGAGAAGGGAGGCTCTGCCGTTTGCTGAACCTCCCTAGAAACCTTGACATTACTTAGCTCCTATTCAAACCTAGCGGTCGATTGAACTATGCTAAAAACAACTATTGACTACAACTATCTTTAAGTTCTTGCAGTGCCTCCTTACTATCAACTGTCACCGTGGTACCATCTTCCAAAATCACCGTCAGCGGATACTGTAACTCAGGCCGTTCTTCGGAATCAGGATGGTTGAATTTCCAAAATCTCAGGGCATGCTGCATCACCACCGGGCCGGCAAATTCTTTGACGGTTTCGTCTGGAAAAATGACAGAAACAGGATAGCTTAGTTTAAAGCAGAACATTCCTCTAAAGCGATGTCCACGGTGATGATGCCTGATGAAGAAATCTCTGCGACATTCTCGTCTCAACGCCTGTAGCTCACTACTATCTGCCACCGTAATGACTTCACCATCCTGCGACATTACTTCCAGTGGATACCCCAATGTAGGTCTTTCTCCATCGGGATTAGCTTCGTGGTAGGCCTTTATTGCTTCTCGCATGGCGGCATAATCATCAACCTCGGTTGAGCTGCCGTCAGCAAATGAGATTGTAAGGGGAAAAACGAACTCGTAACAGCCGAATTTTCCACAATTACCATGTCTTTGCATGTCAAATACAACTTCGTCGATGTAGTTTTCTACCGAATCACTTGAAACGGTTTCCTCTTTGTCACAAGAGATAAAAGTAGCAATTGCCAAGACGGCTACTATCCAGGATTTTTTAAGAATTAGCTTGATCATTTTTCTATTATTTATTTGTTTAAAATCATTTTCATACTCAAAAGCACATAAATCCCAGATTGTACTGATCTTTAAATGTTAAAGGTTTCTTAATTCGCATTTTTCTTTTAACTCTGACTTGACCTGGGAGTCAAAAGCTTCGTTAGAACTTGTACACCATATGAAGAAGTGCTCTGGCGATCAATTAGCTACAGGCATTAGAAAAAGTGGATCACCAGGCTCAAAACCAAGACGAAAATCTATGACTGACGAATTATTATGGAAGGAGCTGCAGAATGGAAACCAAGGTGCATTGAAGCGGATATACGATGAACATATTGTCGATCTTTTACAATACGGTTGCCGGTTTACGGGCGCAAAAGAAATGGTGGAAGACTGTGTGCATGATCTATTTATTTATCTCTGGCAAAACCGATCTTCACTTGGAAATACTCATTCGATAAAGAGCTACCTACTCGTCTCGCTCCGCCGGAGAATTTTCAAGCATCTGAAAAAGGAATCTGTGATTGATAGCAAGGAACCGGTATCATTTGAAGCAGGTCTATCCGTTGAAGATAAATGGATTCTGGCGGAAGATGATGCTGAGAAACACCGGGCTTTACAGGAGGCTTTTGCCGCACTAAGTGATCGTCAGAAAGAGGCAATATATCTTCGTTACTACCAGCAAATGAATTATCAGAGCATCAGCCAGGTTATGGACATCAACTACCAATCGGTAAGAAATCTTATTCATAATGGCATCCAGGGTATGAGAAAAGTTATGGCGATACTGGCTTGTTTGACTTTTCTCTTGCTAGCATGAGTACAAACACGCTCCTTTTGACTTATTAATATGACATACGGATCTATTTAAGTAAAATTTATACACCGATGATATTTCGGCAACTCTTTAATTGGCACCATTTTTTCCTGCTGATGGCATTTTTTTTGATTTTTAGCTGTCAAAAAGAAAGCAGGATAACGGAAGCTTACGTTGATGATGAGTTAAGTCAACTTTTTGATCAATTTGTGCAGGAGGGATTGCAGCGTGGCGTGATCATTGACTTTGTAAAGACACCAGTGGAGGGATTTCTCGATTCATCTCTCGGTGCCAGTGTTACGGGACAGTGTCAACATGATTCCAATAATCCGGATCGCGTGTTAATCAATCGCAGTTATTGGAACAGAGTGACCGAATTGCAAAAAGAGTTTTTAGTATTCCACGAGTTGGGACACTGTTATTTACAACGTTCGCATTTAGATGACAAAAATGACCGTGGTGAATGCATGAGCATTATGCACTCCAGTTCATCGGCATGTGAAAACGCATATAGTTTGGAGACCAGAGCAAGTTATCTGGATGAACTTTTCAATTCAAATAGATAGAAATGAAGGACAAATACCTGGAATATACTGTAGAACAACTAGTGGAAGATGAAAGCTTTGCCAGGTGGATTAGAGATACCTCGATACAAAATGAAAGAGAAAAGAAAAATTGGCTGGAACAGCACCCGCAAATGCAGGAAAAAATGGTAGAAGCATCCATGATCATAAAGGGACTTAACTTCAAAGAAGTTGATGTAACCCAGATATCAACTCCAAAGCTTTGGCAGCGGATTGAAGAAGATATCAAGCAGACGGAGACCGGACAGAGGTCCAATATTCGGTTTATTTATTACGCTGCTGCAGTTGCCGCCAGCCTGCTATTATTGATTACATTTGGCGTTCTTGCACCTTCAACCACCATCAAGAGCGAACCCGGAACAGTGGTTAGTCATCTTTTACCTGATCAATCAAGTGTGCAATTAAATGATGACTCCCGTATAAAATATCGAGCGGAGAGTTTTCCAGAAGACCGTCAGATAAACTTGCAGGGTGAAGCCTTCTTCTCCGTTGTGAAAGGATCTCCATTTGTGGTTGAGACCAAGCATGGTACAGTGGAGGTACTGGGCACCAGTTTTAATGTCTTTAGTCATGACAACCATTTTGCCGTACAATGTAAAACCGGTAAAGTGAAAATCAGTGCGGAAAATAACGATTTGATTCTCACTGCTGGTCAATCAGCACATTTGGATGAAAAAAGAATGCTGACACGCAATCCAGCGCCACGAAATAACCTCACCTGGCTGGAGGGCATCTATCAGTATGAAAATGCACCACTCTGGGAAGTTGCCAATGAATTAGAGCGACAATTTGATGTTAGAATCAACCTGGACGAAAACGTGCAAGAAATAAAATATACCGGATTCTTTGCCGATGACCATTTAGATAAGGCTTTGCAGAGTGTGTTTTGGCCTTTAAAATTGCGAGCAGAACAAAAAGGAAAAATAATTATGGTTAAATCATCTAATTAGATCTGCGTTTAAAACTTATATGCCAAAGAAAAGAGACTTGACATTTTATTTTTTGTGGCTCATCTGCATGCCATGCCTCGCACAAACGAGTCACCTGATTATTACTATCACCCCAGAAGCAGATCTAAAGTCAATATTGGATCAGATTTGTTCCCGGGACCGCTACTTAATTGCCTATACACCGGAATTGGCAAACTTAAAACCCGTGAAAAGTGGCCAAATAGAAGTTGCTTCGATCGATCAATTAATCAAAGAACTCTTTCCTGATCAATTACAAATTGTTTCATTGTCACCTAAGCGTCACCTACTGCGGAGTAAAAAAGGTGGCGTCCCGGTTAGCGAAAAAGCTCTCTCTGGCTCAGTGGCAGATGAGGACGGAAATCCCCTTAGCGACATTCTTGTGTACACGGAAAATGGGAATAGCACCTTTTCTGATTCCACTGGATTTTATACACTTCCACTCGCAGAATCAGACTTATCACAGACCATCACATTCAGGGGTATCGGTTATAAAACAACAGAGAAAGCTATAGAAAAAGTGGTCCAGGATCCAAACGTGACTTTAGGGTCATTACCCATCAGTTTTGATCCCATTACCGTACAAAGCAAAATTCCTTCGATCAAAGTCGACAATTTTAGTCAAAGTTCCTCCATCCGGGCTAATTCAAGCCGACAGTTTTCAAGTGCACTAAATGCTCAGGATTTAATCAAGAAAGTACAATTTTTACCTGGTGTGAGTGCTGACGACGATTTAAATTCAGAAATAAAAATCAGGGGAAGCACTGGGAACGAAAGCCTGATATCACTTGATGGTATTCCACTATAC
>JABDLW010000813.1 GCA_013001805.1 Saprospiraceae bacterium
CCAGAAAAAAATGGTCAGTGCATTAAAGGAAAGTGGACAGTTGGAAAAAACAGAACCCTACACCCACAGCGTAGGGAGATCGGAACGCACGAACGTAGTGGTTGAACCCAGACTTTCATTACAATGGTATGTACGGATGGCGGAGTTGGCCCGTCCGGCCCGGGATGCTGTGGAAGACGATGTCATCGAATTCTTTCCCAAAAACCAAAAAAACACGTTCCGCCATTGGATGGACACCATTCGCGATTGGTGCATTTCACGACAACTATGGTGGGGCCATCGCATTCCTGCCTATTATTTTGAAGGGGAAACTTTCGTTGCGGTTACCGCTGTGGAAGCATTGGCACAAGCCAGGACAAAGACGGGACGGCAGGATCTTACTCTGGCCGATTTAACTCAGGATGAAGATGTTTTGGACACCTGGTTTAGTAGCTGGCTATGGCCTTTTAGTGTTTTTGATGGCATGGATTCCAATCCGGATGTAGATTATTACTATCCAACCTCGGTGCTGGTGACGGGTTGGGACATCATATTTCTATGGGTAGCGCGGATGGCCATGAGCGGATTTCAATGGAAGAAAGAGCGTCCTTTCAAGCATGTTTATTTCCATGGCATGGTCCGGGATCAGCAGCGGCGAAAAATGAGCAAGTCGCTGGGAAATTCTCCGGATGCACTTAAGCTTCTGGATCAATTTGGTGCTGACGGGGTCAGGTTTGGTATTTTGTCAAGTGCACCCGCCGGTGGCGATCTCTTGTTTGACGAAAAACTGTGCGAACAGGGCAGGAACTTCTGCAATAAAATTTGGAATGCGCTGCGCTTGATAAAAGGTTGGGAGCAAAATCTGAATATGACTGCTGAGAGCACGCCCGCTGAACTCAAGGCTATAGAGTGGGCTGAGGCAAAAACACAGGTATTGTTGGAAACGATCGCAGGAGATTTTGACAGCTATCGACTTTCAGATATTCAGATGAAAATCTATTCTTTCATCTGGAGTGATTTCTGCTCATGGTATCTCGAATGGATAAAACCAGGAAAAGATGAGCCATTGTCAAAGGCAACCTACGATCGCACCATTGATTTGTTCTCGACCTTGATGCAGGTGCTCCATCCATTTATGCCATTTATTACCGAGGAAGTGTGGCATGAATTAAATGGAGAAAACCGGGGAGATTGTATGGTCTCGCCTTTTCCAGCATCGACTCCATATGATGAAGAAATTCTGGAAACGATGGAACACCTTAAAGAAGTGATCGCCAAAACCCGGGACCTGCGCAATAAGAACAATTTAAAACCAAGGGAAGCTTTACCCATGTATATGCTTCAATCGAAACGAGCTGTCCGGGTGTTAGCCGACCCGGGATATTTGGGTTTGTTACAAAAATCTGCCTCCTTAAATTCAGTTTCTATTGTCGAAATTGTACCGGATCAATCCAACGATGAGAATTTACTCTCGTTTGTGGTAGGTACGGACAAATACTATCTGTCTTCTCCAAAGATTATTGATGTTGCTGAAGAACTTAAGACGCTCAAGGAAGATTTGGTTTATCAGGAAGGATTTGTAAAATCCATTAGAAAAAAATTAGATAATGATCGCTTCGTGTCGAATGCTCCGGAAGCAGTGGTTGATAAAGAGAGACAAAAACTGGCGGATGGTGAAAAACGCATTGAAATGCTGAAAGAAAGCCTGGCGAGACTAGTAAATTAACTTATCGAGCTGCATCCTCGCTCTGGACAATAGTAGTGCTTCGCCACGTAATCCCAAAGTCAATGGGTGAAGGGACGACGCCTAAATTTTTCTGATCGGAAATATGGTTTGGATTTTGGGATGATACACAAAGTATGGAAAAAAAAAGCCCGGCCAAATGGCCAGGCTCTGGTTTTCTATTGATTCAAATCTTCACATGTATTAATGGGTAACCACTATATGTTCGGTTTTAGTGCCCTGCTTAGTGGCTACTCTTACAATATAGTTTCCACTAGGAAAGCGTGTCATATCATGAATAAATTGTTCGCTGGTTACATTTTTTGCCGGTTTCATGGCAACAATTTTACCGAGGGCATCCGCGATCATGATGTTCAGATCTGTTGCTGATTCAAAATCTACGTCGATCCTGACCACGTCAGAAGCTGGATTCGGATAAATGAGCACACTATTTTCGGGCAATGGATTTTCATCGACTGCCGTACTCATGGCCAGCTCTACCCCGATGTCAGCCGCATTCTCCTGATAATCAACTACGATTCCCCAACCGGTGCTGGCATCACGGGGTGTAGAAATAATGGTACTCAATTGCCAAAGCTTGTAATCTTCATTGGTACCGATAAAAAGATCTGAAGCCGTAACCCCAAACCGGATACCAACCATATATTTCCCGCCTGGATTCATGAAAATGCTTGCCGGATCACCATCCAAATTGGTGATGGTATCGATAAAAAACTCGGCACATTGGGAGGCATCATCACCGGCAGAAAATAAATAAGAACCGATGCCAATCACCTGGTCTCCATCCAATAGCTGATCGAATCCCACCGATGCGTCCAATCCGATCAGGTCGGTTTCACCGTTGAGTAATGTTCCCTTCAGGACCGTGGCTGTATCCGGTAGCTCAATCACAAATCCCACCACCGTTTTGCCCACGATGGGGTCTTGTCCCTCGCAAACCCGAAAGCTAATTTTGTCAAGTACGACCGGTTCAACCACACTCTCCGGCAGACTAAAGTAGTTGGCCACATCATATTCCATTCCCCCGAAATTGTATCCCTGCGTACGATTGGAAGGGGGAACTTTTCTGAAGGATAGGTCACGTATGTCAAAAGCATTGAAATCAACATTATCATCAGGTGTAATGATTTCGGGTGTGGTGTCTCCCATGTAGCGTACATTGTAAGCCAGAAAATGAGCTTCACGGGTAGCTTCCGTTGGTACCCAATGGCGATCAAAGTCCCAGATGACGGTGTCACCCATGGCCATGCCTTCGATCCAACCGGTGTCGCTAAAAACTAAATCTCCGGCGTCAATAGTTAACACCCTGGCTAAAAACATGATGCTATCCATCACATCCATGTCACTGTTATTGACCACCATCATTTCCAGGTCGATAGAATCAGTAAACAGGGCGAAGTCGGGTGTTTCAAAGTTGTCGATGTTTGTGAAATCCAAAACGGCAAAATCCACACCCCGGCTGTCATATACATTGACATCATCGATCAACCAAAAGTAGTAGTCACCTTCCCATACAAATTTGATCAGGACATCAGCCTGGTTGGCTGCAATGTCGCTGATGTCGATGGCGATTCGGTCGTTGGTGCGCGTTTGAGCGTTTGCGGCGATATCTTCATTTATTAAGAACGAAGTCCAGGTAGTACCACCATCATTACTGACCTCCACCGAACTGGCTGGTGTCGTGAAATCGTCGCCACTTTTAGCGAAATAGCGATAAAATTGATTGAAGCCCAGGATCACATTATCCTGACCGGTGAAGTCGAGTGAAGGAGAGAGTATCTCTCCGGTTTGTGGTGAGACAGCTGGTCCTCCTCCCTGGTTTGCCGGATCTCCTCCATTATCAAGTCCGTCCGAATCAAAAAGCAAGGCACCACCTCCGGATGGAGAATTGATTGGAGTCTGACCACTATTAAATGCTCCGGTGCCAGCATCTCCATTAGGTGCCCACACCCATACTGCATCGGTGTCAGAGATTCCTGTGGTTGTCCAACCTTCCAAATCACTGTCGAAGGTAAAGGTATAAATAGCATTCTGACCATAGCCGGATATGGCCATCGCCATCACGGTGAAAATAGTTGTAAGTGTTTGAATGGTCGATCGATACATATGCTTATTTTTGTTGTTTCGAATAATGAAATTATAATAAGGGCGCAAGATATAAAATTACCTATTAGCCAAAACCTATTTAACACCGATAATGTCTGGGATAACTTCAATGATAACCATCGGCTAAAATCGAATAATCTGCATTGTCGATTTTACATTATCGAGGTGTCACCTAGCTAGATACAGGTAAGATACCCCTTGACAGCCTTGTGTTTCAGCGCGCCTCACAAAGAAACGTTTGCCAGGTACAATATGGCTACTGAGTGATTTGCTCTACTGACGCTCCTGCGTCGGTCAGCACATCGATTCACTCATTCGTCACTCGCTCATTCGTCATTCGTCACTCGCTCATTCGTCATTCGACAAGTTCCAGCGAAATGGGTCTGACTCCGGGAAACTGACAAACAATCGTTCCACATAAAGCAGACCAGTGAGCGATGTTTTGCAGATCCAGGCCAGCAGTATAGGCCAGAGCAGCTACACTTATCACTGTGTCACCGGCTCCACAGACATCGGTAATGAGTCTTTTTTGTGCAGGAAGTAAATAGTGGGTGAGAGAATCGTCGATAAAGATTCCCTTGTCAGAAAGCGTCACCATCACGATTTCACAGTTTGTTTTTGACCGGATATAATCAGCCGCTTTAAGCAAACTATGGACTTCTCTGGTCACATCAAAGGGCATACTCGCTTTCAGTTCAGCAAAGTTGGGCTTAAAAATGGTGACATCACCATAGGCAAAAAAGTTGTCATACTTAGGATCCACTACCACCTTGATTTGATGCCGACGTAAAAGAGACAATATTCGAGGTATACTGGATGCCGTCAAAATTCCTTTATTATAATCCTGGAGAATGGCTACATCGATCGGTTGCGAGCTCAATAATTTTTCCAATCCGCTTAAGATTTGATCCAGATGTGTTTCACTAAGGGCCTGCCTTCTTTCCTGATCTACTCGCAACAAATGTTGATTGCCAGACATAATTCTGGTCTTGCACGTCGTCATGCGTTCGTCGAAAGTCCAGAGCTGTTCAGTCTGAACCCCTTGAGTCAAAAGTAAATCCCTAAGTCTTTCACCCATTTGGTCATTACCGATGGCAGAGCAGATCCAGACTTCACTGGCCAATCCTATAATATTTAGCGCTACATTGGCTGCTCCTCCGGGTGTATGTTGTGTCTTTTGATGATCTAAAACAGGAACCGGGGCTTCCGGAGATATGCGGTTGACCTGACCGGATAGATATTGATCCAGCATGACGTCACCCAATACCAGAATTTTCTTACCATAGGTGCTTTCCCGGAATTGATGAGTTGACAGTAAAGTGCTCATGAGATTAATTTACTTTGTGCAAGGTAATGCACAATTTTTGAAGTGGCTCCCCGGTGCTTATTGAGAAATTTTTCCAGTCCCTCGCGAGCAAGATCCCGATTAATGGCAGTTGAAAAGTGAGCTATGGCTTGATCAAAGTCAAAACTTGTCCGCACGCTTATTGCTGCATGCAAGTCAATCAAATCCTGAGCCTCCTTAAATTTCTCATGATTGGGGCCAAAAATTACCGGCAGTCGTGCGGCAGCAGGCTCTAAAATGCTGTGTATACCTTTACCAAAGCCACCGCCAATGTAAGCCAGATCTGCCAGTGCATACAGATGAGCCAGATCGCCGATTGTGTCCACTATGATTATCTGGGGTTCCTCACGCACCTTTTTGATTTGAGAAAACCGTATGATTTTCAAATTTAATGTTGCCCCGATCCGGTTGATCATTTTCTCAGATACATCGTGTGGTGCTATCAAAACAAAATCATCCGAATGCGCAAGCTTGTTTTGCATCCAATTCTTGATAATGGCCATATCTTCCGACCAGACACTGCCAAATATTATGGTTCTTCTGCCCCCTCTGATTTTTCCGAGCTGCTCATATTTTTTTAAGTTCTTTTGCAGCTGAATCACCCGATCCACCCGGGTATCTCCCGCAACTATCGACGTGCAGTTATTTTTCGTAAGCAAATCAGAACTTATCTGGTCCTGAACAAAAATCTCTCTCGCCTCCTGCAATATTTTTAAAAATGGTTTTGCCCACCATTTAAATAAAAAATGATCTTTTCTAAACACTGCGGAAATAAAAACAAAGGGAATATTTTGTGCATTTAATTCGGATAAATAATTGAACCAAAAATCGTATTTGACGAATATTACCAGGCTGGGATTTATTTGTTTAATAAATCTCCGGGCATTTCTCCTGGTGTCTAGTGGGAGATAGAATATACGATCTGCCAGGGCATAGTTTTTTCTTATTTCATATCCACTGGGCGAAAAGAAGGTCAGTATAATATCGTCTTTGGGTGATTTGTTTTTTAAGGCTTCAATCAGGGGTCTGCCCTGTTCGAACTCACCCAACGAAGAACAGTGAATCCAGACAATGTTTTTATTTTCTACAGCATAATCCGTTATTTTCTGCCAAATATTCGCACGCCCGGAAATCCAATTCTTTGCCTTAGAGCTGAAAGGCTGAGCGAGCCAGATAAGCGCTCCGTATATTCTAATAATTATGTTATAGGCTATCAATAATATCTGATTTCTTTCTCGAAGTAAATTGGCATAACCCAGCCAACTTTAATGCTGGCTAAAAGATCGGTTCTGTCTGAAATTAAAGGACTTTGATTATAATTAACACCCCTCAGGTCTTTGGTAAATGCTTCGACCAGTTGCAGATTAATATAAAAGTTGATCAATTTATCTTTTGAGAGATAAAGATAGGTGAGACTCTGAATGAGGCTTAGTCCGCCACTTAGCCGATCGTAACCTTTGCGATAAGGTCCGGATACCTGTACTACGGAATCAAAATCATCTACGATCCTAATTTTATGTTGCAAGTATCCTAATCCACCAGACAATAGAAAGCCTGAGTGACGCTGAGCCAACCTAAAGAAGTAACCACCGTTAGCTGACCAGAGATGTGCTCGCTCACGAAGAAAAATACTGGCAAATTGCATGTCGCGACCAATGATGCCTCCTTCAACAGTTCGCAGATTTGACAGGACATCTTCTTTAACTTTATTACCAAAAACCAGGGAATAGTCAAGGGAGAAGTATAAATCTCTTTTAGAAAGAAAGGCTACTGATCCCCCCAGCATGAAATGTGTGCCAAACCGGTTCGCCAGATCTTTCCCCGGTGTGCCCCAACCATAATGCGCACTCAACAGCAGGCCACTAGGCAAAGAATCCCGGATTTGGGCATTCACCGTTGAGGCAAAGTATCCCAACATGACTATCAAGAGAATGGGTTTCATCATCTCAAAGGTACTGCAATGTCTGAAGATCACCGATCTTCAATGGACATCAGGTTCTATTTCAGGACGATCAAACCAATTGGCCCGTTGCAATGATAAGGGCGGCTTGACTATATCGGAAGGAGAGGGTTTTACTACCTTTGTGCATCTAATTGCTTTTTATATTGAAACGAATACTTATTACCGGCGCTGCCGGATTCCTGGGATCGCATTTATGTGATAGATTTATGGCAGAAGGCTACCATGTCGTGGGAATGGATAACCTGCTAACCGGCTCGCTCAAGAATATTGAGCACCTCTTCAAGGATGCGAATTTTGACTTTTACCATCATGATGTCTCGAAATTTGTACATGTGCCCGGGCAACTTGATTTTATTCTGCATTTTGCTTCGCCGGCCAGCCCCATCGATTACCTTAAAATGCCCATACAGACGCTGAAAGTAGGTTCCTTGGGCACCCACAATCTGCTAGGTCTGGCAAGGGTGAAGAAGTCCAGAATCCTGATCGCTTCCACTTCGGAAGTTTACGGTGACCCCCTGGTGCATCCGCAGGTGGAAGAATACTGGGGCAATGTCAATCCTGTCGGCCCCCGGGGAGTATACGACGAAGCCAAACGTTTTCAGGAAGCTATCACCATGGCATATCACAATGCACATGGTGTGGAGACCCGTATCGCGCGGATATTTAATACCTACGGACCTCGAATGCGGATTGAAGATGGTCGGGCTCTACCTGCATTCATGAGTCAGACTCTACGTAATGAGCCCCTTTCCATCTTTGGTGATGGTATGCAAACTCGCTCATTTTGTTATGTCGACGATCTTATTGAAGGGATTTTTCGGTTACTGCACAGCGACTACCACTTGCCGGTAAATATTGGAAATCCTGCAGAAATTACCGTCAAGCAATTAGCTATGGAAATACTGGCTCTGGTGCCGGGCTCCACTTCCGAATTGAGTTATCATGACTTACCCGCGGATGACCCCAAGGTGCGTCAACCCGATGTAACCCGTGCCAGCGAAATCTTGGGATGGGAACCTAAGGTAGAGCGTATTGATGGACTAAAGCGTACTTTAGCCTACTTTAAATCAGTTGTATAGAAATGAAAAAAAGAGAATTCAGATCCATTTTAATTACCGGTGGTGCCGGCTTCATTGGTAGCCACCTGGTGAGACACATGGTGCAGAAGTATAGCCAGTCCAAAATTATAAACCTCGATAAGCTTACTTATGCAGGTAATCTGGAGAATTTACGGGACGTTGAGGGTAAAGACAACTATATATTTGAAAGAGTCTGTATCACAGATGAGAAGGAAGTCGAAAGAGTCTTTCAACAACATGATCCGGATCTGGTAATTCATCTGGCGGCAGAATCACACGTGGATCGATCTATTGTCTCACCACTTGAGTTTGTCCATACCAATACAGTAGGCACGGCCAATTTGCTCAACCAGGCTAAGCGGCACTGGCAAGAAAGTGATTTTGCCGGTAAATTATTTTATCAGGTGTCCACTGATGAGGTTTACGGAAGTTTAGGACCGTCGGGCTTTTTCACGGAAGAAACCAGATATGATCCCCGGTCGCCCTACTCAGCCTCAAAGGCTGGAGCCGATCATCTGGTACGTGCCTATTTCCATACATTCCATATGCCGGTCGTTATTTCTAATTGTTCGAACAACTATGGACCCTTCCAGTTTCCGGAAAAATTGATTCCACTGATCATTAACAATATCCGGAACCAAAATGAGCTGCCAGTCTATGGTGATGGCAGCAACGTTCGTGACTGGTTGCATGTAACGGATCACGTGAAGGCCATTGATCTGGCTGCACATATGGGTATACCCGGTGAAACTTATAATGTCGGTGGGAATAATGAATATAAAAACCTAACGATAGTTCATACTTTGTGTGACCTTATTGATGCTAAAGTGGGTAATGCACCGGGTACCTCACGATCGTTAATTAAGTTTGTCAAGGATAGATTGGGTCACGACCACCGCTACG
Organism: Saprospiraceae bacterium; assembly: GCA_013001805.1. GTDB lineage: Bacteria > Bacteroidota > Bacteroidia > Chitinophagales > Saprospiraceae > JABDMH01. The sequence continues at coordinate 9,120 of JABDLW010000813.1, forward strand.
CCATTGATTCAACTAAAATTACTCAGGGGCTGGGTTGGTCACCCGCGATAAAATTAAAAGAGGGGTTATCTTTAACCATTAATTGGTATTTTGAAAATTCGACCTGGCTTGAAAATGTCACTAGTGGAGCATACAAAGATTACTATAATAAGATGTACCGGACAGTTGAGAACTAAGCTCCTGATTTTTCTAACAATATTGCTGGCAGGCGTATCTGTACAAGTAGATGCTCAGGTCACTGACCAAATGTTACAACAGCAATTGTTGGAGCGGGGTATTGACGAGGCTCAGTTCCGGGTCAAATTACGTGAGCGGGGTGTGACATACAATTCATTGCAAGAAGTACCACCGGAGAAATATGCTGAAATAGAAACCATCGTCAAAGAGATCATTGACGAGATGGAACGGGAGAAGGCTGCGGCGACAGCCGGTGAGCAAATACAAGGAGCCACCCTGCAAACTCCCCAAACGGATGCACTGGCAGAACCGGTTCGCGAGGTCAAAGAGTCTGTACTCGAAGGTGCAACCATCGAAGAAGCGGTCGTAGAATCTCTGGAAGAACGAGAGCCTGATCTTCCCCCGGCGAAAATCTACGGACAGGATATTTTCCGTAATCAGACACTGAAGGTTTTTCGTCAGGCAGACAATATTAAACCCAAAGACAACTATTTGCTGGGAAGCGGTGATGAACTTACTATTTCTATTTGGGGGGTATCCATATTTGAGAGGACCTACACGATTGATGATGCTGGCTATATCAGTCCCGCGGCCATGCCACGGATCTTCCTGAAGGACATGACCTTTGAGGCCGCAAAAGAAAAATTACTGCGGCATTTTAGCGCTTTTAATCGCTTTAGTCCCGACCAGTTTGAGGTGTCACTCAGGTATGCACGTACTATTTCCATTGGGATTTTCGGTGAGGTTTTTGAGCCGGGGAACCATACCATTTCTGCGATAAACTCAGCTTTCAATGCGCTCGTGGCAGCTGGTGGACCTACCGATATAGGTACTTTACGGAATATAAAGTGGATTAAGAATGATGGCACGATGCAGAAAATCGATGTGTACCAATATATGGTAGATCCTACGATAGCAGAAAATTTCTACTTGTCGGATAACGATATCCTTCAAGTCCCGCTGGCCAACCGAATTGTGAGTATTTCGGGTGCCATCACCCGCCCCATGCGTTATGAGCTGATTGATGGAGAAAACTTGCTAAAATTATTGCAGTATGCCGGAGATTTTACTCCTCAGGCCTACCGCGAAATCATCCAGCTGAAACGCTTTGAAAATGATCAACAGAAAGTTATTGATATAAACTACAATACCCTTGCGCGCAACGGAAGTGACTTTACCTTGCGTGATGGAGATCAGATCGTAGTGAGAAACATACCGGGTCCTTACCGGAATTTTGTCTCAATCGTGGGCTCAGTAGAGCTGCCGGGTGAATACGAATTTACTGAATCAATGCGCATCTCCGATTTACTGGAGAAAGGACTGCTAACTGACGAATCGGAGAGAGCATTTGCAGTGCTCCGGAGAAATAATCGTGATGGGACGAGTAATTTTATCCGTGTGGATCTTGCTGAAATATTTAGTAATCCTGCGTCTACTGCCAATATCCTGTTGGCCCCCAGTGATCAACTGCGCATTTATAGTAAGGGCACATTTGTCGATCAATATCAGGTGTCGGTAAATGGTCAGGTACGGGCTCCGGGTGAATTCGCTTACGATCCATCAGAAAATATGCGGGTTCGGGATCTCGTGCTCATGGCAGGTGGACTAAGTCCACAGGCTACTGACTTTGCCTACGTCATAAGACGGGATTTGGAAACCAGCGAACCACAGTATATTTCGATCCGGATTAAGGAAGCGATGGCTGATCCCACCTCGGATCAAAACTTGGTTTTAGAGCAAAATGATGTCTTGCAAATTCAATCCAAATTATCCTTTATTGAGGGCGCCAGCATCACGGTAAGTGGTGCGGTCAGAAATCCCGGGTCTTTTGACTACGATGAGTCTATGAGCATAAAAGACCTGCTTACTTTGGCCAATGGGCTTCGCATCTATGCAGCTACAAACCGGATAGAAATATCTCGAATAGTCATTGAGCAAAATACTCCGACCAAAGTAATCATCGCCACTTTAAATGTCGATGAAGACTTGAATCCTGTCGGAAATCCATCATTTAAACTGGAGCCCTACGACCGGATATTTGTTCGCTCAGTTCCTGAGTTTGAATTTCAAAAAGAGGTCACTGTTTCCGGGGAGGTGCGGTACCCCGGACCTTATACGATCATTTCTGACAATGAGCGAATCACCAGTCTGATTCACCGCGCCGGTGGCCTCACCAATGAGGCTTTTCCCTCGGGCGCATTGTTAGTTCGTTCCTTTGACGCTACTGGGCCTATCGTAATCGAACTGGATAAAGTCCTGGCCAATGAAAGTAGTGAAGCCAATATCATCCTGAAAGATGGAGATGTGATTACCGTTCCGAAGATTAAGGACTTTGTAGCTATAGCCGGAGCAGTAAATACGACCAGATTATATCGGCAGGACCTTCTGGGCCAGGACAACAGAGTAACAGTAGTGTTTGATGGTTCCCGGTCAGCCCGTTATTACATAGACAATTTTGCCGGTGGTTTTGCCGATAATGGCGATCGGAAAAAGGTCACAGTCGAATATCCCAATGGCAAGATCAAAGAGGCCAAAGACTTTGGTTTGTTCCGGTCCTATCCCAGGGTAGAAAAAGGGTCTATTGTGCGGGTCGGTACTAAAGATGTTGATCCCGAAAGACCTGAATCAGAGAAAGAGTCAATTGATTGGGGAGAAGTGCTGGCCAATGCCGTCACCCAGGCCACAGCTGTACTCACGTTGATATTATTGATCGACCGGGCCGGTCGCTAGCTATGGACATCATCTACGGACGTAATCCTGTATTGGAAGCATTAAAGAGCGATCAGGACATTGAACGCGTATACATTCAGGATAGCATCAGTGGTGAGTTTGAAAAAGAAATCAGGTCACTTTGCAAGTCGAAGGATATTCCTCTGAACCGGGTACCAAAAAATAAACTTGATGCCGAGGTAAAGGGCAATCATCAAGGCATCTTTGCACGGGCAGCTATCATTAAATATACCGATATGGAAGTATTGGTACGCATCCTTTTGCACAAAGGTGAAAATCCGGTGCTTTTGCTCCTGGATGGCATACAGGATGTGAGAAACCTGGGAGCCATTGCCCGGTCAGCGGAAATCTTTGGTGCCCATGCCCTAGTGATACCGAGTAAAAAATCGGCCCCACTTAATGAAGTTGCGATCAAGGCATCAGCTGGTGCTCTCGGGCACATACCCATCTGCCGGGTTTCGAATCTATCCTCAGCAATTGAATGGCTCTGTCGCAATGACATCGAAATTTTTGGCGCCGAAACCGGAGGCTCCATTCCGCTTCAGGATTTAGATTTTTCCGGACCCTCTGCCATCGTACTTGGCGCGGAGGGAAAAGGGATTGATCGAAACTTAAAAATCTATTTTGATCACCACTTTCACATTCCCCAGGTGGGAAATACAGATTCGTTAAACGTTTCTGTCGCTGCTGGCATTATATTATATGAAATTTGTAAACAAAGATTATGAAGGATTTCGCGGGCTCTCTCACCATAAAGTTGCTGTTACTGCTGGTAATTATTTTTGGCAGCTGCAAAACATCGCAACAAAGTCAGTTACAGAAAAGCGAGGTTTCCACGGCCAAAACCGAAACAGCTCTTTTGTGGCGGATTGAAGGAGAAGATATCAAATCGTCTTATTTATTTGGTACCATCCATATGATTGACAAAGATGAGTATTTCTTTACCGAAGAAATGGAATCGGCACTCCTGGAAACCGAAGGCCTTGCATTGGAAATTGATTTAGAAAATGCGATGGACCTGGGTTCACAAATGGGGTTGTTGCAAAAGGCCTTTATGAGAAATGACACTACGCTACAAGATTTACTTACGCAGGAAGAATACACATTAGTCAAGGCACATTTTGAAGATATGGGCATTCCATTTTTTCTTTTCGAACGGGTTAAACCTATGTTCCTGACGATTTTTGCATCGGAGGATATGTTTTCGGGGGGTGGCTTAAATATGGATGACGTCAAATCCTATGAATTGGAGCTGATTGAAAAAGCCAAGGCCCAGGACAAGGCGGTAACGGGTCTTGAAACGGTAGATTATCAAATGAGTATTTTTGATAGCATTCCTTATGGTGCACAGGCAGACATGTTAGTCACTTCAATAGCCTCAGAAGCTGAAGAGGAAGGAGTGATGGACACGTTAATTTACTACTACAAAAAACAGGATTTAATCAAGCTTGATCAGCTTTTAAATTCAGATCCTACAACCCGCCAATATAGATCCGTATTGCTCGACAATAGAAATAGAAACTGGATTCCAATTATGCAAAGACAGATGGCAGAAAAGCGTATGTTTTTTGCAGTTGGGGCCGGCCACCTAAGCGGAGAATTCGGAGTAATCAAATTATTACAAGATCAGGGTTACAAATTATCACCGATTCGAGTGAAAATTCTGTGGGATGGATAGCCATTGGGTGATTTCAACGATGATCACCATGGTTTCAGCAGCATTTCTGTCCAGATTGTGAGCGGCTCAAAAGAAATTTTGATAATGGGTTGTGTTGCATTTCTATTACATCGGAAGGGGTCAACATCGTTGCAGAGTAGGCTGTTTAGCGTAAAAAAAGAGAGCAATGGCATTAATTAAGACGGTAAGGGGTTTTACTCCGAAGTGGGGTAATGACTGTTTCCTGGCAGAAAATGCCACGATTATTGGAGACGTTGAAATGGGTGATGCATGTTCGGTGTGGTTTAATGCAGTAGTCCGGGGAGATGTGAATAAAATTAGCATTGGGAACAAAGTAAATATTCAGGATGGTGCCGTGATTCACTGTACGTATGAGCAGTCTCAAACTATTATTCATGATGAAGTAAGTATTGGTCATAATGCCATAGTACACGGTTGTGAAATCGAAGAGCAGGTACTAATTGGGATGGGGGCTATTGTAATGGATCATGCAGTTGTGCAAAAGCACTGCCTGATTGCCGCAGGTGCGGTTATCCTGGAAAAAACCATTTGTGAATCGGGGTTTATTTACGCTGGAGTACCAGCAAGGAAGATCAAGGCTATATCTCCGGAAGTCTTTAAACAAAATATATCCCGCATAGCCAACAATTATATCATGTATGCCGGTTGGTTTACTACATCGGACAATAGTTTCTGAAATTCCAAACCACAGAGATTTAATCACTTCTGGAGATCTGCTAATTTCGGGATAGGTAAACTCCTGAAATAATAAATAACAAGCCGATGCCATGATATATAGTGATCGATTCGCCATCAAAAAAACCGATTATGGTAGCCATTAATGGAATCATATAGGCGACCATGGATGCAAACAGTGCACTGGTTCTTTGCACGAGCATGAAATAAAAAATGCTGGCTATCGCTGTTCCAAAAATCGCAAGAAAAATGACAGCGAGCAGGGATAAACCGGCTTGACTGTCGTTTTGCATTACCTCTACGAAATCAGTGGAGAACAGGATGATGGTAGTAAGTGGGAATAGTAAAGTATAGGAAAGCACACTGATGGAAAAAGATCGGCGATTGGGTAAAAATCGTTTTACAACATTGCCACTTGTAGCATAACATAGGGTAGCGATTATAATTAATGAACCATAGAAGAGGTTAGCACTCCACGGGCCCTGTGCTGCAGTCATAATTAAAAACAGAGCACCAAATAATCCAACAAGAACACCAGTGAGGTTACTTGCATTCGGCTTGATAGCAAAGAATAAAATACCCAGAACAAGGGTAAATAAAGGGGTCAAAGAATTAAGCATTCCAGCGATGGCACTCGAAATGTGCGTTTGAGCAAAACCGTAACAAAAAGCCGGGATAGCACTTCCGGCCAGACCAACCGCAAGAAGCCATTTAAAATCATGCCTGGTAAGAGATTTGAATTCTTTAAAAAGAAAAGGACTTAGGGCCAGCCCGGCAATGCTAATACGCAAAGTAGCAACCTGTATAGGATGGAATGATAG
>JABDLW010000815.1 GCA_013001805.1 Saprospiraceae bacterium
GCCCATTATTGAGCCACTTGGATATGACTGGAAAATCGGAATTGCACTTATTTGCTCCTTTGCCGCCAGGGAAGTTTTTGTCGGATCCATGGCCACGATTTACAGCATCGGATCGGAAGATGATGAATTCCGAATCAGAGAACATTTGGCCAGGCAAAAAGACCCGGTTACCGGTCAAGCGATCTTTAATTATTCCACGGCGCTGTCACTTCTGCTTTTCTTTGTCTTTGCCATGCAGTGCATGAGCACACTCGCAGTGGTAAAAAAAGAAACGAATTCCTGGACGTGGCCATTTATTCAATTTACCATGATGACCTTGCTGGCTTATGTAGTGGCCTGGTTTGCTTATAATTTTCTTTAACCGGAAATATGCATTAGCCTTTTATTCCAAGCCCAAAGCTCTGGAAAATAAGCCCACTCGATCTAATGCAACTTTGTCAACTGTGTGCATTTTATAATTCTGGTTCTATTACCGTTTCTGAAAGTGCAGCCGGTGACCCATTGGATCGATCACGAACCAATCCAAAGGTCATAATCAAACTCGAAATAATAATTACATACAGCAACACACCGCTATTAAATTCGGGTATAATATATTGAGCTGGAATAGCAAAAAACAATAAAATCGTTATCAATCCCCGGGGTGCGATCCATAGCTCAGGCGTGATGGTTGGTTTAATAAATAATTTTAAAACCAGCGCCCTTACCACATAGAGTAAGATCAGAACAAGGGCGCTAAGAGTAAACACATCCAGATTTGCCAGAGATGATAAATCAATGGACATTCCAAAAATGACAAAGAAAAAAGTACGGACTACAAACGCAGTTTCCATGGTAATCAGGTGAAACTCTTTTTCGATTTTTTCTATCGGATCGTCTTTGGGGTTGACAAAATAATTCCGAAAGACTTTAAACACACTCTGATGATTGGAAAGAGCCATGCCAAATATCAAGATGATTAATAGTGGAGAAAGGTGTAAAAGCTTTCCCATAGAATATAAAAACAACAAAACTGCAATAAGTAGGAATAACCTTACATGTCCCTTCATGTCTTTAAATAGAAATACCAGGAGATATGAGGCTGCAATGGCCACGACTATCGTGATGATCAGGCTTCCACCAAACTGAATTGTTGCAACTTTTCCTCCAGATTCCAACAAACTGATCACAAAATAAAACAGCATAATCCCCAGGATGTCAGAAAACGCACTCTCATATACCATGAATTCCTTCTTGTCTCTTAAAAGTCCACTGACACTGGGAATAATAATGGCACTTGACATGATGCTAAGTGGCGTACTATAAAGCAAGGCTACGGTGAAATCCATAGTCACAAACTGTTGAATAATTACAGCGATACCCAGTGAAGAAATGATCAGGCAGATTAACGCAACGATCAATGCACGAAAAATCATTGGCAGGGTTTCCCGAGAAAACTCCAGATCCAGCGCTGCCTCCAGGACTATCATAATTAAGCCTACAATCCCCAACAATTCCAGACTCTTCATGACATTTAATTCTTCAACTCCATAGGCCTGCAATCCCATGTTTGCTGCAACACCTAGTGAAATAAGCAATAGAACCGAGGGAACACTTGTCTTCTGAGCAATGATGGTAAAAAAGTGGGACAGAATTATTGTCAGCGATGCAAAGATCAGCAAGACGTAGGCATTCGAAATGTCTAGAGTGGCTAGTAGCACAAGATTTTGCATGGTGGTACAGTGATATAGATCTACGGCAAGGTAGATAAATTAGCTAAGTTGGTTTAAGATTTTGGCCCGGTTTCCGGCAGCTTGATTTGAGATATCAATGGGCTGGGAATCGAGGTAAGCTAGCTCACTATCTCGCAAAAGGGAACGGGGTAGGTATTCAAAAAAGTTTCTGCATTTTTGTGCTGGAAATTAAAATAGCCATGAAGAGAATTTTTTATTTAGGGATAATTTCGCTTGTAACCTGGTCATTTACCTGGGACTGGTTAAGCATTCCAATGAATCAGACTCCCTACTTCCAGATCACCCTATCATCACCGGAGCAAGATCAGATATTACATGGACGCATGCTCGTCTTACTCTCAACGGACAGCACATCAGAACCCCGCTTCCAAATCACCGACGGACCGGAAAGTCAATTGATTTTTGGTAGTGATGTGGAAGGCTGGAATCCAAAGGAATCACTTTCACTTGATGCTGATGCATTTGGCTACCCAATAAGGTCATTACGGGACGTACCGCCGGGTGATTATTTCATTCAGGTAATATTTAATTGTTACGAATACTTCGAACGTGCAGACGGTCACCGGGTATTGTTACCACCAGACCGGGGAGAGGGACAACAATGGAATAGAAAACCGGGAAATTATTACAGTACTCCGGTAAAATCTTTCTTCGATCCCGCTGGTCCTACACTGGAAGTAACATTATCAGAAAAAGTACCCGAACCAGAAGTGCCAATTGATAGCAAGTATGTGAAGCATATCAAATTAAAATCCGAGTTGCTAAGTAATTTTTGGGGCCGGGATATTTATCTGGGTGCCCACATCTTATTGCCTGAGGGTTGGGAGAATCATCCGGAAGTAAAATATCCTCTGGCCATCATGCATGGTCACTTTCCGAGCGATTTTGGTGGTTGGCGCACTGAACCACCAGATCCAAATTTAAAACCTGATTATAGCGAGCGTTTCGGAATCGAAGGATATAACAGAATCATCCAGGAAGAAAATTATAATTTTTATCGTCGTTGGACCGGTCCGGACTTTCCCCGCGTGATTGCTATTGAAATACAACATCCAACTCCCTATTACGATGATTCCTATGCAGTAAACAGTGAAAACAATGGTCCTTACGGAGATGCGATCACCTACGAGCTGATCCCACACATTGAAAAAAAATTCAGAGGTATCGGAGAAGGCTGGGCCCGTTTTACCTATGGTGGCAGCACGGGCGGATGGGAAGCACTGGCGGTGCAAGTCTTTTACCCGGACGAATACAATGGATGCTTTGCAGCTTGTCCTGATCCAATTGATTTTAGAGCTTATTGCTTGGTAAATATCTACGAAGACAAGAATGCCTACTTTCTCAGCAGTGATTTTAAAAATACTCCCCGTCCAGGTCATCGTGACTACCTGGGAAATGTGAGCAGCACATTGGAAGAGATGAACCTCAGGGAGCTAGCCATTGGAACAAAGGGAAGATCGGGTCAGCAATGGGATATATGGGAAGCCGTTTACAGTCCGGTGGGCCCAGATGGATATCCGAAGCGACTTTGGAATAAAGTGACTGGTGAAATTGATCATAAAGTAGCAGAATTTTGGCGGGAAAACTATGACCTGGCCTACATTCTAAAACGAGATTGGGCTAAACATGGCAAGCAGTGGAAAGGGAAAATTCATCTATACTGTGGCGATATGGACAATTATTACCTGAACAACGCCGTATACCTGGCAGAGGAAATTCTGGAAGAAACTGTCGATCCTTATTACGATGGTGAAGTGGACTATGGTGACCGGGCTGAACATTGTTGGAATGGAGATCACACGCAACCGAATTATATTTCACGATTACGCTATCATCAGATGTTTATTCCAAAATGGACAGAAGAAGTAAGTAACCGGGCTCCGGAGGGAGCTGATTTGACCAGCTGGAGATATTAGTAATATTAGTACTAAAAGTAAAACAGGAGATGGAAAAAGCCTTCCATCTCCTGATACTGTAATCCAAAACTTACCGCTTTTATCTTACCACAAGTCCTGACGCACCATCGGACAAACCGGCGTCCGTATCTATTTGCGTCAGCATACCATCATCCCCAATTTCGTATGAAACGATACTATCATCTCCACCGCACAGGACGTATAGATATTTCGATTGGTGATCAACTGCGGCATCAATAGGCCCCATGTCGCTTGCGGTTGTATTCCCATCATTGCCAAAATCAAGTTCACCCATTTTCGATGCCGTAAGTGAACTGACGTCATTGCTTGCGGTATTAGTGACAAATAAATTCAGTCCGTCTTTGGTAGTAGCAACCCAGCAAGCTGCTGAAGCATTGGTGGCAAATGGTCCATCAAGCAACGAGACTTTGCCCCAATTGTTAACAAAATAGCTGGAGACCGTACTGGCATTGTCGGCACCACCTGCTGCTTCTGAGACAAAAAAGGTGTTTCCCCGGCCGAAGGAAAATCCGAATGGAGTCATCCCTGCAGACGGGAAAGTTTGCATCATTCCCGGCCTTCCGAGTGCATTTACCGGATAAGAGGTTATGGTATTCGTCGCCTTCTCAGTGACTACCAATGCTTTTCCACTTCCATTAAAGGAGATTTGAGCTGCTCCGGCCATCTCACTACTTAAGTCTTTACGTGAGTCGGATAGTTCGAACAATTTTCCGTGGCGATTTACAGCAAACCCGGCAATATTTCCCGTGCCGCCAGAATTTAATACATAGATTAAGCCACGATGAAATGTAATACTGACCGGCCCTTCACCACCGGAATCAATTTTATCCAGCAAGAGCAGACTTCCATTTCCCCTTATATAGAAGAAACTAATTTCATTACTTCCTGGATTCACAGCAAATAAGAATATCCTGCTGTCGCTCAATGCCAGGGCACCTTGATTTCCCAGTCCCCCACCGGTACCGGTTCCTCCGGTATGATAGCTCCCTGCCTCCGTCAATGTACCATCAGAATTTCGATTATAAACCAAAACTCTATTTGCGGAAACTTCATTACTGATGCTATAGACACTTGACTGATTTCCCGGTACATAAGATCGTTGAGTTGCATTATCTTCTATACTTAATGCTTCAAATATTTGTTCATCTGAAGTCAGATATTCCGATGTGCTCTGATCAGGGGATAAACCTCGCAATGCAGTAGCGTCAGAGTTTAGCGGTTCTTTAGTACAGGATGCGATAAGTAAGGTTAGAATAAAAGCACTTAAATAAATGGTTCTTTTCATGGCTAAATGATTTTGATTTTTAATTAGTATTTCTCAAAATTCAACCAAAAAGATCACAGAGAAGTCACAGCCTCATGAAGAATTGATCACATTTTAATTTAATTGTTGATCCCTTAGAGCTACTCGGAAGTTCAAGCAGCATATAGATCCCGTTAGCATTGGGATATACATAGCCTCGATCAACAGATTTATTTTAATGCATTTAATGCCAGGAAATAATTGCAACTGTCACGCACAAGACATTAATAAAGCGCTTGCACATATTTAATGGATCCATCTTAGATTCTGCTCTCTCTTCCACAGAGAAAGCAATCTACATCGTCCTGGTGCATGTATTTAGAAATCGAAATTAGAATATTGGGGAGCTTAAGAGGATGATCTAACCAATTTTTCTAAAGCATTGCAAATGAAATTTATGAATTAGCCCAAGTATGGTAGAAGGATTAAAAAAAGGAAATCGAAGATAACCAGTGCCAGATAACGCAAGGGCAAGGACAGATTAAAGACCTTTGGAAAAGGTCTACTTCCAGCCTAGCGGTTCACAGGCGAGCGTTCTTGAGCGATCCGGTTGCAATGCAAACGGGCGAGGTGCAGTGCACCTCGAAGCGAGAAGAACCGCGTTCAGCGGATGGGGAGCCAATTATCCCACAAATAAGTTTGCCCCGTCCATCTGGCAGGCCAGGCCGGACAGGCTGGAGGCGAAACAAGAATTACAGATGAGGATGATAGGTATTCTCCACTATTAGGTACACGAACTATTAATTATATCTTACCCACTAAATATGAATAAGAACCATTAATAATAACTACAACTAGATATCAGTTGAGTTTTTTCAGATTATTCAACTACTTTGAAGGTTGTCCTTCGATTAGCCTGATGCTGTTCTTCCGTACATTGTTCGCAAACACAATCAACGGCAAATGCAGTTTCACCGTACCCTTTTGCCACCAATCTCTCTTCTGAAATACCTTTGGTAATCAGGTAATCTACTGCTGATTGTGCTCTGGCTTGGGATAAACGCAAATTATATTCGTCACCGGCGCGGCAATCGGTATGTGAGGAAAGTTGCACATTTATTTGAGGATTTATTAGTAGTAGGTCTGCCAATGTATCAAGTGTCGGTTTGGCGTCTTCCCGAATATAAGATTCGTCCAAATCGTAATAAATATTTTCCAGGACAATTTCCAAGTCGTAAAAGATCTTATCCAATAATATTTTTTCCTCGTATTTCTGAATTCTTTTGGTGGAGTCGATGACCAGATCCCGGGTTGAAAATATCAAATCATTATTAAAGAAGCCCTCATGCGAAACGAAGAACTCGTATTCCTTCTCCGGATTTAAATTGAGTGTAAGCATCCCATATTGATTCGAGTTGGTTTCTTCGAAACCAATCCCATTTTCGGTGATGGTAATTTTGGCATCGGATAGAGGCACTCGCATCAGCACCTTGCTGTTAGGATCTTGATCATCTTCATATTTCTTCTGAAAAACCCGCAAATCCAAAACGATCTCATACTCGAAAACTTCTTCCGGCTCGGGTCTTTTTTCGTAGTATTTGCGTTTCTCATATTGGTAGATGTCGTCAGCTCCCTTCCCTCCTTTTCGGTTTGAACTAAAATAGCCCAGCTCCACAATGCTGTCAGTCGTATTAAAATAAGGATCGACCACGAAAGCAAAATCATCAGCACCCGAATTGATTGGTGCCATTAAATTCATTGGCGGAGCCCACTGACCCGTGGGA
>JABDLW010000818.1 GCA_013001805.1 Saprospiraceae bacterium
CTATAGAAATGAAATTTTCATAATCACTGGAGCTATTGACAGTTCGGAGATTGTATTTTGCTTTTGGCTTTTGTTTAAGGGCTTAAGTGATGAGCCCATCCACTAATTTGCTTAAAACAGCGTAGAAAGACGCGTCAGATATTGTGCCTTATCTCTGAGTAGTAAAACAATCAAGCTCTTGCACATATTTAGTGGGTCCATCTTAGATTCTGCTCTCTCTTCCACAGAGAAATAGTAATCTACATTGTCCTGGTCATATATTTAGAAATCAAAATTACAACTTTGGGGAGCTTAGGAGGATGATTTAACCAATTTTCTAAAGCATTGCAAATGAAATTTATGAATTAGGACAAGCATGGTAGAAGGATTAAAAAAAGAAACCAAAGATAACCAGTGCCACATAGCCCAGGGCAAGGACAGATTAAAGACCTTTGGAAAAGGTCTACTTCCAGCCTAGCGGTTCACAGGCGAGCGTTACACTTGGTGTTCTGTAGCGGCCACGGCCTATACTGTCCGAGCCAAAAAGAACCCTAGAGCACCGACCGTATGTTAGCTGAAATCTTGTGGTCTAGAGCGAAGGACAACACTACAGGCGAGTTTATAGTGTGTAGCGGAAGAACACTTAGTGTGACTGTTCTTGAGCGATCCGGTTGTAAAGAAAACGGGCGAGGTGCGGTGCACCTCGAAGCGAAGAGAACCGCGTTCAGCGGATGGGGAGCCATTGTCCCATATAAGTTTGCCCCGTCCATCTGGCAGGCCAAGCCGGACAGGCTGGAGGCGAAACAAGAATTACAGATGAGCATGACAGATATTCTCCACCATTAGGTACACGAACTATTAATTATATCTTACCTACTAAATATGAATAAGAACCAACAATCATAAAAACAACATCAAAGGAATGAAAATAGCGCTGAACCGAAATTTTCTATTTAATTTAGTTAGGAAAAAATATAGCGATGCCTATCATATTATGGGTTCTTCAGGTTTTACTTGCATTGCATACGCTCATCGGGGCAATCTGGAAGTTTTCCAATTCGGAACAGGCGGTGGAATCTCTAAGTTCCAGCCCACATGCCGTTTGGCTTTCACTGATTGTCATTGAATTGTTTTGCAGTTTGGGTTTGGTAATTGCAGCAGTTAGAAAGTCCTGGGGGAAACTTATTCCTATCGCCGCATTGATCATTGCAGCTGAAATGGTCTTCTTCACTGCGCTACACCTCTACTCGGGAAACGAAGACCATTTCCAAATGATTTATTGGCTGGTGGTGGCGGCTGTCTGTGCATTTATTGCCTTCGGCAGATATGTGCTGAAGCCAATTTAATTAGAGGTACGTCTATATCATTAAGAAAAATCAATGCAAATGAAAAACTTAATTTCAATTCCGTTCCTAATTATCGTAACTTTTGCTAGTTGGACACACTCGGCCAATGCAATAAAAAATGGAGGCAGAGATCTAAATAATTATGACACCGACATGAAAACAATTAAGACATTTAATAAGAAATTTATTGGTTCCTGGGAATTAAAGGAATGGACGGCCGAGCTAAATGATGGCAGCATAGTACATCCTTTCGGAAAAGATGCCATCGGACGAATAACCTATGATGGCCATAGTAATATGGCAGTGCAAATAATGAAAAACAATAGGCCGAACTTTCTTTCTGAAGATCCTTTGCAGGGCCAACCGGATGAAGTAGTCACCGCTTATGGTGGCTTTATTGCATATTGTGGAACTTTCGAAGTACTATCCGATGCTAATCAGGTGGTTCATAAAATAGCTATCAGTTCTTTTCCTAATTGGGTAGGTCAAGATCAATTTAGAAATTATGAATTCAAAGATGATAATCTGATCTTGAGCACCAATGTGATCGGTTCGAGCCGCCACAGATTGGTGTGGGAAAAAATGAATAAATAATTGGAAGCCAACAAACTCAACGATAGTAAAATCGTGATCTATTTCCAATAGTCAATTCTACTAGGCATAATACCGGACTAGTAAGAATTTGTTGCGCCAAAACTCGGTGCTTATTTTGGAGACTTGTATACCTGCTAACCTATTCATTCCATAATCGTAAACTATCCTGACTTGGACATTTTCATGATGCGCCAAAACCTACAAATTGTTTTTTTGCATTTGTTCTACCGCATATTTACAAGCCCTGGCCGTCAGGGCCATATAGGTGAGAGAAGTACTCACGTTGCCGGAGGAGACCATGCAAGATCCATCGGTGACAAATAAATTTTTGATATCATGGCATTGGTTGTACGCATTTAAAACCGAGGTCTTCGGGTCCCGCCCCATTCTGGCGGTGCCCATTTCATGAATGGTATCTCCGAAAATTGGCTCGGATTCACTCATTGATATATTCTTTAATCCAGCAACTTCCAGCATTTCAGCGATTTGCTCTTTGATGTCTTTACGCATAAGTCGCTCGTTTTCTCCATAGGAAGCAGAGATTTTTAGCATCGGCATCCCGTGGGAATCTCGATTATTCTCATCGATGGTTACCTTGTTTTCGTATTGCGGCAAGGTTTCCGATTGACAGCCCAGTGACATAATCCAAGGCCCGTATTTTGTCATTTTTTCTTTTAACTCTGCACCCAACCCGATTTGATCGGGATTGAGCTTTTGCCGGTAGGCACCACCCCAGACTCCATATCCCCGAAGAAAATCCGTTTCCTGGGCAGTAATATTTCTAAAACGAGGTATGGCTACCATCGCCGGACGAGTGCCCTTATAAATCCGGTCCTCAAAGCCCTCAAGGATTCCAGTGCCACTAATCCCACCGTGGTGGTCCATGAGATAATGTCCCAGTACACCACTCGAATTGGCCAGTCCATCGGAAAATCTACTTGTCTTGCTATTTAATAGCAGAGCAGTGGAGGAGAGGGTAGAGGCGCAAAGAAAGATCACCCGGGCAAAGTATTCGGTGGTCGTTTTGGACTCCGCATCAATGACCCGGACTCCCGTGACACGATCCAGTTTTTCATCATAAATAATTGACTCCACGAGAGCATGAGAATGCAGGGTTAGGTTTCCTGTATCATATGCTGCAGGCAAAGTCGAGCTGTTGCTGGAAAAATAGGCACCGTATGGACACCCGCGATGACACATATTTCTGGCTTGACAGGGTCCTCGTCCTTTGAATTGTCCTGGTTCTGCCTGAGTAATGTGAGCGACACGGTTGGGAATTAATTTGCGGTCAGGATAATGTGCTTCCAGTCTTTGCTTCATGACTTTCTCCGCATGGTTTAATTCGAAAGGCGGCAAAAACTGGCCATCGGGAAACTGCCAAATATTTTCCTTTGAACCAGCGACTCCGATAA
>JABDLW010000820.1 GCA_013001805.1 Saprospiraceae bacterium
GCCCAGTGCAGTGCAGTCACTTTTTTTGGACTTTTTTAAACCGATTTATTTAATATTCGATCAATTTGAGGAGTTGTACTTGCTGGGAACACTTGAAGAGCGTAAGACTTTTATCCAGACCATTGCCGACATAGTTAAGGCAGACATCTCCTGCAAGATCATCATTGTCATGCGTGAAGAGTTTATTGCCTTACTGTATGACTTCGAAAAAGTGGTGCCGCAACTTTTTGATAAAAGAATCCGGGTGGAACCCATGAGTTATGCTAATGTCGATAAGGTGATCCGTGGTTCTGCGAGTCAATTTAACATCGAGTTGCAAGATTCGGAAAACACCGTATCTGAGATCATTGACAAGATTAGCGATGGTAAATCCGGCGTGCAACTTTCTTATTTACAGGTATATCTGGATCGATTGTATCGGGAAGCACACGGCAATTAATCTGATTTTTCATCATAAAGGTTATAACCTAATAATGAGGATGACTATTTTGGTCAGCTAACAAACGAAAGGAAATAATCTATCTTAGATCGTAGATAGTGGCATTAGTTTTACACGGTCATGAGTTTTAATGTCTACGTTTAATTTTTTCTGTGTTTATGAGTGTTCAGGAATATCCACATACAGTTTTTGACACCACTTTGATTGAGAAAGTAGGTCATATTGGGAAGGTATTGGGTGAATTTCTTGACCTGCAGACCACACTCATCCAGTCCAGCTTGGAGAAGAATTTTGGCGTGAAAGACGCCGATTTACTCAACAATCTCCTGAATGCATTTATCACACTCGAAGGGACCAAAAGACCCTTGCGAAAGGACCAAATTATGGTAGTTGGCATGTCAGATGTGCAGTTGGATCATTGTTTGGATCAATTGGAGAAAGCACGGATACTGCGCTATGAAGACGGTGTTTTTGAACTGGCTCACGACACGCTTGCACTGCACATCTCTGAGAAAAGAAGCGTGGATGAAGTGGCCTTTTTGGAGGTGATTAAAATGGTGAAAGACCGGCATAGCCTTTATGCAACCACAAATACCTTTTTAAACAATAATGAGCTGCAGTTATTACGCACTTATTCAAACCGGCTCCGGAAAGAAAAAAGTCTCTCACCGGAAGAATGGGATTACATCCGAAAAAGCCAGCGAACAGCCAAAAAGAGACGACTTGCCATTGGCTCTATTGTATTGGTTATTTTCTTGATCCTGGTAGGTTTTTCGATTTATTCATTGCGACAAAGGACCCGGGCACAACAGAGTGAAGAGGCTGCAGTTGCAGCACAGTTGAAAGCAGAAGAAACACTTAAGCTGTTTGAAGCCGAACAAGCACAGAACGCCGCATCTCAATATGCGGAGCACCTGGCCAAAGGAAGGGCACTGATGGGGCAAAGTGAATATTTACTGGCCATGCAGGAATTTGAAACGGCGCTGGAATTTAAAGAAGATGGAGTCGAAGCAAAGGAACTTCAAGTCCAATGTGAGCAGTTGACAGGGCAGAAAAGTCGATTTGAGCAATTGATTACGCAGGGTGACAATTTTTATTCACAGGGAGATGAATTTCTTATGAATGCATTGGAAAAGTATCAACAGGCACGGAGTCTGCAATACGATAATGTGCTGGCTGACAGTAAATTGACGACAGTAAAAGGTAAACTCGAAGGTGCTTTTGATAAATTTAAGAAAAATGGAGACACTTTTTTTCGAGCCGGTGGATATAATTATGCACTCAAGAATTACGAACAAGCTCTGCGTATTAAACCCAATGACAATTTCCTCAGAACCCGGATAGCAGAATGCAAGAAGAAATTGACCGGGTAGGAAAGAATTGATGAACCAGATTTCATCGGTACTTAGATTTGACTGTATTTTTGTAAATTGAGAAGTGATAAAGAAGTATCTGTCTCTACATCCCGTTTTGTTTTCTACAATCGTGCTGCTTTTTCCCCTTCACTTAATTGCACAAAATCAGTTATTAAGTTCTTCCCGGTCAACGATTGTCGCGCAGATCGACATAGCGGATGGTCAGTTGGAGATGGAGCAGGCTGCTCAGATTCAGGGTGTCCTTATCCAATCATTGTCACCCCAGCTGCAAAACGATGATATTACTTTTTCATTCCAGTTGCAAGAGGGTAAAGAAGAAGAGGAATACCGCATTAACATTCGGGCTATGCTGGATGGAGCGGTTATCAATATAAAACAGGAAGATCTTCTGGGTGATTACCAGGATAGAATCCCGGCGTCAGGATCGCAGGGAAAAGAAATCATCTGGTCCGGTTTACTCGACCGTTACTATGACTTTCGCGGCCGATTGGAGGTGATTTTGTCAGTAGAACTTTGGGGTCAGCCCACATTACCCTTTGGAGTGCGTTGCGACGAAGTTCCGGTTTTTGATGGCCGGCAAAAACTGCCATATTATATTGCCGCAGGAGCTGGTCTTGCCGCCCTTGGAATTAGTTTTGTGATCGGCTCCGAAGCCCAGAAAATATACGATGACGATTACCTGTCGCAAAATTTTGAGCAAGCGGCAGAGCCCTTCTATCAAGATGCTAATGACAAGCGCCACACCGCACTTCTGCTTCGTTACGGGGGTATTGCTGTGCTGGTGGCAGATGCGGCAGTCTATTTTTATCGAAGGGACCGTCATAAAAAGAAACTGGCAACTTTTAGTGAATTCTGTGGCAACGCTCCGGTGAGTGTGCGACCGGTTTACGAAAGAACATCTGAGGCCCTGGCTGGTTCTTCTATAGGTTTAAAATTTGCGTATAGGTTTTGAAATGAAGATCAAGAAATTCCACCTGCTACTGATTTTTACTCTTGGATTCGTATCCGGCCTACCTGCCCAGGATTGCTTTGATGATTTTATGAAAAGGGGCATAGATGCTTACGGGCTTTTTCAATTTCAGCAAGCAATTGACTTGTTTAATGCTGCCAAGATATGTCCGGATAACAGCGAAGACCAGGTGCAGGAAATTGACAATTGGATTAGCAAAGCCAACAATGGATATATAAACGAGATTACCAAAGCCCGGGATGAAGCGCTGGTCTTACAAAAAGAAGCGGTCAAACAGGCACGTTTTTCCGAGGCCAACCGGCTAGCCTATTTGGCGGCAGAGGAATTGGAAAAACGTAATATCGAAGACGCATTGCTACTGGCTTTTATGGGTTTAGATATGATCGAAGATGAGCCACTCTTACAAGTGAAGCAAGTCTTCGGCGATGTTGTTGCCTCATCGCATGCCTTGTCGTACAAGGGAGCAGGTAAACCAATACTGGACAGTGATTTTCTGCCGGATGGACGTTTCTGGAGTCGCGGTGCCGGTCAGTCACTAACGTTTTGGGGTGCCGATGGTAGGGTGGATACGATGCTAGCTTCTAATACTCGCATCATGTGTACTAAAGCCTCACCTGACGGCCAGTACATTGCAGTGGGGTTTGAAAAAGGTGATGTTGATATTCTGGATGCCTTCGGAAACCGGATTGGCCAAAGTAGGGGTACGGGAGATGAAGTAACGGACATTTCCTTTGCTCATGATGGAAGTCTTCTAGCTGCTTCCTACCGCACGGGAAAAGTGAAAATTCTGAGTTCGAACGGAACATTGCAGGCAGAAACACTCGGAAAGGCCATTCCCATCAAGGAAGGACGATTTTCAGCAGATGGAAAATTCATTATCATTCGTTCTGCATCATCCGAATTGCAGATCATCGACACCGAAGCCAAGCCAATTGAGACAATTCAACACAAAAAACACATCTACCAATTTAGATTATCACCTGACCAACAAAAGATTCTTACCTGTTCAGCCGACAGCACGGCTCGTCTCTCCGATTTTGCTGGTCAGATCCTGGCAACCTTGAGACACCCCGCCAAAGTGCATAAGGCCATTTTTTCACCCGATGGGCAAAGAATGTTAACTGCAGCACTTGATCATAACATCCGGTTTTGGGACCTGACCGGAAAATTGCTATGGACACTAAAGGGTAACGAAAGCACCATTGAATCCATCCAGTTTGCACCTGACGGTCAATATTTTCTCTCCTTCAGCCGGGGAAATGTGGTGAATCTTTGGAATAGTGAGGGGCAGCCGGTGAAGAATCTGGATCGTCATACCGGTTCCATTTTATGTGCTGATTTCTCACCCGACTCAAAATTCATCCTCACAACTTCCGCTGATCAAACGGTAAAATTATGGGATATCACAGGTCAATTACTGATGAATGCTGATCAATACTCTGGGTCCGTTACCTCCGGTAAATTCTCTGCCGATGGTAAGGATATCTTGACGGCGTCTCATGATGGTAACTTGACGGTGTTAGAAAACCCAGTGGATGTTTTTAAGAATTTGCAGATGAATCCACCCATGCCCACCGAAGATCAACAGGTGAGGTTTGGTATTAGTCCTACGCAGTAGCGGGAATCGGTCCACCCATCAAGGTGATGCGTAAATCATCAAACTGCTCCTGTAAAAACTCAAAATTAGGTAGTTCGTTAAAGGCAGCTTGCTCGGATGCATTGGTCAGCGCATAAACATATTTATCATTTCGCAATTGCTGAAACATATAGATACCATTTTTTATACCGGGAACTTTGCCTTTGTCGAGCAAAGTACTGGTATCTACCACCAGAGGTGATAGGTTGAGATATTCCTTGGGATTGGTAAAATCTTTCATTAGTAGTACTGCATGACTGTTGGAAAACTCGTCGTAACCACGTTCGATAGAAGTAAAATCTTCGTGCTGACTATTGAGCATCCGAATGGAATGTTGGAACTGTACCTTTCTCAATTTAGGGCCCAGCACTTTGATCTCCCGGATGGAGGCTAATTTATATTTCGTAATGCAGCTCAGCTGAATCAGCAATTCCTTCAATAATTCTTCTCCCTCCTGACAATCCATTTCACTGCCATGGTGGCGGTCTTCATTGCGCATGGTCACCATTTGATTAAAATCATTGATCAATTTTCCGGATTTCTGATTACTACCCAGATCAATAAAAGGGACGATTGCTTGTTTTTCAAAAAGATTGACTGCGGCACGAAGCAAGCCAGTGTAGACGCCAAAAGTAGGCCTATCGAAATTCTCGATCTGATGTTGAAAATCTTTTGATAATGGGATTTCTTTCACTTTAGATTCATCCCAAAGTTGCACTAAAGAACAGAATGCAAAAAACTGGGCGAGTTTTTCGCCGGCCCGAAGTATCTGATCGATCCGGTTCTTATCCCGGTCTTTAAGATCTCCACTGAACAATCGGCGTAATTCAACTCCAACTGGCCAGGGAAAATCCTGAATAATGAAATTGGCAAGCATCCGGTTATCCAATGGAATATTGGCATCTTTCATCGAGTGATAAAACCGCGATTCCGGGGATTCCGGTCCCAGATGCTCAAGCATCGCCTGAAAGACGCTTTCTATTATGTGATCGTTAGGTGACTGCACGATCAAATTTAACAAACTGGTGCCGATTATCAAGATTATATCTTCTGGCCCTGTCCCTCTTTAAGGCGTGAGCGATGGATGCCCACCTTCTTCACCCATCTGATTTTGAGGTTTCCAAATATTTATTTGAGATCAGGAAGGCATAGTGTCCATCTAAATACTACTTATTATCCAAAGTTATGGACCCCTCCCATTCGGGGCCAGGAGGTTCCTTTTGAAAATGATAAGATTGCTTAACTAAATAATCAAAACCGCTAATCTTCGTCATGTGAGCGAGTTCGCTAAATTTTTTAATTGCCGCATCAAAATCTCGATTCTCAAAAAAGACAAACGCCTCCTCTGCATTTCTCACCCACCGTGTCTGATGCAGAGCCTGAGGATCTTCTCCCGCGGCACCGAGGAGAGCAAAGATGGATATGGCTTCTTTTTTACCGTACAGGATGTATTTGCCAAGTGGCATAAAAAGGTATTGCCCGGGCTCGTGTAGAGCTAATTTTAAATCGAGTGTCACCAGAATCGGAAATCCAAGGACTTTGGTGAGCCCTTCGATCCGGGAAGCGGTGTTAACAACATCTCCAATCATGGTATAGGAACGCTTAAGTGGTGAGCCAATTAATCCTGTTACCACCTCACCGTAGTGCATTCCAATCCCTATATTAATCACAGGGTGCACATCGAGATTGCGATTATTTAATCGCTCATTTTGCTCCAGCATTGTCAACCCAGATAACATGGATCTCTCTGGGTCATCGGGGCGAGTTTCGGGCAAGCTGAACACGGCTAAAATGGCATCGCCCTGAATTTGTACCACATAGCCGTCCTGACCATTGACCGCGCGAATCATACTGGTTAGATAAGCGTTTAACAGTGTAATTAATTCTTCCGGCTGCAAGCCCTCTGAAATTCTAGTGAATCCGCGCATATCGGCAAACATGACTACCACCTTGTTCTTTTCCACGGAAAATCCCGGGCTGCCGGTTTGCTCCAGCAATTTTTCTAAAGCATCTCTACCGGTGAGTCGACGACTCGAATGCAGGATCCATTGATCGCGATACTCCTTCTTTAATAGTCTTTCCACTGCCAGTCTTTTCTCAGTCGCTGAAGTTGCATCCAGGTGAGTTAGGGCGGCTTCCAGGATGCGAGCCGTGACTGATCGATCCTATAATTGAGTCGTAACCTGCGCATAGTCCAAAAGGAATGACGCCAATTCAGTTGGAGAGGTAAACTTTGATGATTGGTAGTATTTGAGACCTTTTTTAAAGTAGGATGCCGCCGCTTTCAGGTCTCCCCGGAGCATCGCGATCTGCGCACTCAAATGCTTTAAGTTTCCCTTTATTTCCAACTGTGCATCCGGTATTTTTGCTTGAAATGTGCTGACGGCTTTATCCTCCCAGGCAGTTGCCTGCTCCAGGTTTTTTCGATATACGGCAATTTTACCCAAGCCAACGTACGCGAAGAAAAGGGAAATAGCGTGCTGGCTGTTTTTAGCAAATGTCAGACTTTCCTGATAGTGTTTCTCGGCTTGATCGAGCTGCTGATTCTCACGGTGGCAGAGACCTAGATTGGAAAGGAGCTGAGTTTGAATCTGAGTCATTTGCGGATAGTCACTTCTCATAATCTCCAGGTCCCTGCGGAGAAATTCGATAGCGTCATCATAATTGCCCAGGTCCATGTGCACTCTTCCCAGACTTCCGTAGGTCAGTGCCCTTCCGTATGAATCCAAATCCGGTGGTCTTAAACTGATTGCCAGTGTAAAATCTTCTATGGCTTCTTCCATATGACCCAAATGGTAAGAGATCTGGCCCATTGTGTCGTAGACTCTGGCCCGGTAATAATCACTAACGACCAAGCCAGATCCTTTGAGGATTTTATGACTGCGATTGAGGTAAGCCATAGCATGATAATGAGAACGATCATTTCTCCACGCTAAATACCCCTTGAGATGCCAATAAACACCCTGGTGAAAATCACTTAGCCTCTCGAAATGAGTCTCAACATGGGTAAGTAATACCGGGACAGTTTCATTGATCTCCTCCGCATCAGCAATCAGTAAGGTAAGCAGAGCGCTCAGTAAATCTTCCTTGCTGGCATGCAACTGTGAATCTGTGAATAGGATATTGTCCTCGAGAGGAGCGTTGTCGAGTTTATCAAGAATGCGTGCTCTGAGTTCCGGCACAAGATGAACTTCCGTTAAAATGCCGGCAACTTGTTTTCCGAAAAATCGCCTGAATATTTCTTTCGCCATAATTCTGATCCGCTCAAAAATACACTTTATATACTCGAAAGATAGGTGATGGCTTTCTTACAAAATATACCAGAAGCGAATTATTTAAAGAGGAATTTGAATTCCATGCAAAGTAAGTCGAAATCCTGTTTGTCAAATGCCAGATAAAGTAGTTCGATAAATAGTTTACTATAATTATCTTACCGCAATGATTCGACTACTTGTATTTTATTTTGGTATGCCATTACTTTTGCTGGGG
>JABDLW010000908.1 GCA_013001805.1 Saprospiraceae bacterium
CTAGACAGATTCTCCTCTACATGGGATTCTTACAACCAATCAGACTATTGCCTTTGAAGCAATCAACCTTGAATATCAAGCAAAGTCAGAGGTAGTTGGGTGCCACTCGGCTTGAAAGCTTTGGACATGTATTATTTGAGGAGAATTGGGGTCCGGGTATATTAGATTACCCCGATTGGTTAATTGGCATGACAAGCCCAGAAAAAATTTCAAACCAGTTGATATACAGGGATCTATAAATAATGAAGGATCTATATTTAAAGTGCAAAAATCAACCTCACCCGGCAATTTCTACCTTTTCTCCAATTCAATCAGACAAAAGTAATTACTTCCTGGTGGGGAGTGTAGGTCTTCAAATTGCTCTGTCTGATTTCTGTGATCAGAATCACAATGTTAATTTAGACTTAACCATGAGTTAACATAATCTACAATACCTTTGCAGGGTCAAAGTGTTATAGATGTTTTATTATGAAAGAATTGACCGTATTATCCGGATTGCTGTGGCTGATGATCAACTTTACCAACGCCCAAACTATGGATCCGGCAACTACCCGTTTCTCCTGGGATGATGGAATTACGTTCGAATACGATCCGGACTCGATCAAAGCCGAAAACAACCAGACCGAGATTAAGATGGGTGGCAGGATTATGTATGATGCAACCTTTTTTAATCAGGATGAAAGTCTTAGTGAGGAAGTAGGAAGCTTCAAAAATGCTTTGGAGTTAAGAAGAGTGAGACTTTATAATTCGGGAAAGCTCTTTTACGGTTCTTTCGCCTATAAGCTTCAGTTAGAATTTTCCGGTGGAGAGGTGGTTTTCAGAGATGCGTACCTGGAATATAATTTAATGCAGCTAAGTAAGCGATTGACTGGTAAGCTTCGAGCGGGTCAATTTAAGGAACCTCTGCGCATGGAAGTGCAACTGAGCAGTAATAATATGGTGTTTATAGAGCGATCATATCTGAGTGGTTTTTCTACGGAACGTAATTCGGGATTTATGTATCATATTGACGACAGTGAAAAACAATTTAGTTTTCAATTTGGTGTGTTTGGCAATGGGGATGATGTGGGTAATGATCTGGCCAATAATGATGGATTTAATGTTACTACCCGAATGACTTATCTTCCATTGCAAACGGATGATGATCTCCTCCATCTGGGATTTGGATACAGTCACCGGGATGCGGGCGACGTAGGAAAATACAGCTATAGTACACGACCACCGGCTCACACTGCACCAAAATATTTGAATGCTAAAATTGAGAATGTCAGCACAGTTCAATTATTCAATCCCGAGTTGGTTTATATCCATCAAAATCTCATGATTGAATCCGAATTTTTGTTCGCAAAGGTAAATAGTGAGACCGCATTCAATTTTTCCTCGTTTTATGGCCAATTGAGTTACCTGATTAATAGCCAAAGTGCGAAAAGTAGTCACCGGTATAAGGGTGCCTATGAAGGTATAGGGGAAGACCTGGGTAAAAATGGAGTTTGGGAAATTGCGGCCCGTTATTCGGTTGCGAATCTAAATGACGGAACTTTTCAGGGGGGTAAAATCAGTGACGTCACCTTAGCAGTCAATTACCATATTAATCCGCGGGTAAGAATCATGGCTAACTACTCATTCATCAATTTACATGATGTTGGTAAAGCAAGTGATCTCAATCTGAGATTTCTTACGTATTTCTAGTCAAGTATAGAATAAAATAAATTGTAATTAAAGGATCATAATCATATCAAAAAATGTTTAAAAAAATTCAAATAATCATATTATCGGCTGCGACAATCTTTTTGATAGCTTGTCAAGGCGGAAATCAGCAATCTGACGGATCTGTCAACGATCTGAGCGGAACGATTAACATTGATGGGTCAAGTACTGTTTATCCGGTAACGGAAGCCATTGCCGAAGAATTTCGCGCAGTAGCTCCTGAGGTGAGGGTCACCATTGGCGTCTCTGGCACAGGCGGAGGTTTCAAAAAATTTAGTCGTGGAGAAACAGTCATTTCTGATGCTTCACGTCCGATGAAAGAATCAGAAGCTGCTGCTTGCAAGGAGAATGGCATCACATATATCGAGCTGGCTGTGGCATATGACGGCCTTGCCGTTATTGTAAATCCAAAAAATGACTGGGTCAATGAGCTTACCGTCGCTGAGTTGAAGACGATCTGGCAACCTTCAGCCCAGAATGTCATAACGAATTGGAACCAGATCAGAGCCGGGTTCCCGGATAAGGAACTGAAATTGTTAGGTCCTGGCACCGCTTCCGGAACTTTCGACTATTTTACCGAAGCCATTGTTGGTGAAAGTGGAGCAAGTCGGGGAGACTACATGCCGAGTGAAGATGATCATGTTTTAGTTCAGGGCGTAGCTGGTGACGAGAACGCACTGGGATTTTTTGGACTGGCGTATTATCACGAAAATCAAGATAAACTGAAATTACTCGGGGTAGATGGTGGTCAAGGCGTCGTATTACCAACGACAACCACAGTGAAAGATGGGTCTTACAGCCCACTGAGCCGGCCGTTATTTATTTATGTCTCTAGTGAGGCAGCGAAAAGACCGGAGGTGGTAAAGTTTGTCGAATTCTATCTGGAGAACGCTGCTGAGCTAGTTGGTGACGTTGGATACATTGCATTGCCTTCCGAAGAATACGCTAAACAACTGGCGCATTTCAATGAATTTGTTGCCAAGACAGTCGTGGCTGCAGGCTCCAATTAAAGGGCTGAAATACCATTGTGTTGAAAGTAAGACTCAAAGAAAAAATAATAGAAAGTGGTCTATGGCTTAGTGCCATGGCCACTATTTTAACTACTATCGCAATTATCTGGGTATTGATATCCCAGTCCTTTGTTTTCTTTCAACATGTCTCGATCATCGAGTTTCTGACCGAAACGGAATGGACACCTCTGTTCAGCAATAAGAAATATGGCATTCTCCCTCTGCTGGCCGGGACCATCAGCACGACGCTGGTGGCCATTCTCGTGGCTTTACCTTTGGGCATCACCATCGCAATCTATCTCAGTGAGTATGCCCCTAAATTAGTGCGAAACCTGTTCAAGCCAGCCCTGGAGATTCTTGCGGCAGTTCCCACAGTTGTTTATGGTTTTTTTGCATTGACGGTGGTGACTCCATTTTTAAAAAATATTTTTCCCGGAATATCAACCTTTAACGCATTGTCAGCTGGACTGGTCATGGGCATTATGATCATTCCTATGGTGTCATCTTTAAGCGAGGATGCGCTTCGGGCAGTTCCAAATTCACTGCGTGAGGCTGCCTTTGGCATGGGGTCGACCAAGTTTCAGACCTCTTTTCAAGTATTGGTTCCGGCCGCATCTTCAGGAATTATTGTATCGGTTATTCTAGCGATTTCGCGGGCCATCGGAGAGACCATGATCGTCGCCATAGCCGCGGGACAGCAACCGAATCTCACCCTCAATCCTCTTGAAACCGTCGAAACCATCACCGCATTTATTGTTCAGGTAAGCCTGGGAGATGTACCACACGGGTCGATTGAGTACCAAACCATTTTCGCAGCTGGCCTAATGCTGTTTTTATTCACTTTTGTGCTGAATAACATCAGTCATTATCTTAAAGAAAAATTCCAGGAGAAATATGAATAACGCGGACAAGAATCAGTTAAAGGATGTTGTGTTTAAATATCTGGGTGTTTTTGCCTCTCTTATTGGTATTATTCTCTTGACTATTTTTATCGCATCGATCATCAGTGATGGATTAAAACGAATTGATTGGCAATTTCTCACCAGTCTCCCCAGCCGCAAAGCAGACCGGGCTGGAATTCTCACGGCCTGGACCGGCTCACTCTGGATCTTTTTTTTAACTGCATTAATTTCCATACCTCTGGGTATTGCTGCAGCTATCTATTTGGAAGAATACAGTAAAAAAAACCGGCTTTCCCGAATATTAGAAATCAATATTACCAATCTGGCGGGGGTACCCTCCGTGATTTACGGTATTCTCGGTCTCGAGATTTTTGTAAGAACCTGGAAACTTGGCGGTAGTTTGCTTGCCGGTGCATTTACCCTTTCATTACTTATATTGCCCATCATCATCGTGGCCACGAGAGAAGCGATTAAAGCAGTTCCTGCTACCATAAAGGAAGCATCATTTGGCATGGGTGCTACGAAATGGCAAACTATTTGGCACCAGGTTTTACCATCTTCAGCCGGAGGTATTGCAACCGGGGTCATTCTGGCGTTATCCCGTGCAGTGGGTGAGGCTGCTCCCGTGATCGTCATTGGTGCGCTTGCTTATGTTCCTTTCGTCGCTCAGTCCCCGATGGACGAATTTACCGTGTTACCGATTCAAATATTCAATTGGGTATCAAGACCAGATGCCGGATTTATAACCAACGCAGCGGCTGGAATTATTATCTTACTGGCAGTCACATTCTTGCTGAATGGAATTGCCGTTTATTTACGATATCGCTGGCAACGTCATTTAAAATGGTAGCCAAGAAATAGCTAATAAAACTATGGAACCCTCTAAGGAAAAATCAGCGGACAACGCAAACCTGGAAAAACAAAAGGAATCAAGTATCTCTTTCGATTTTACCGATAGCAAAAAAGAAATAAAGCTTGAATCTAAGAATACCAATGTTTTTTATGGGGATAATCACGTTATAAAAAATGTCAACCTAAAAATCCGAGAAAAAACTGTCACCGCTTTTATTGGACCATCCGGCTGCGGAAAATCAACCTTCCTGAGACTATTCAACCGCATGAATGACTATATTGAGAGTTTTCACATGAAGGGAGAAATTCTGATTGACAAAAAAGACATCTATGACGGAGACATACGTGTAGAGGATCTGCGAAAAAATGTAGGAATGGTTTTCCAGAAACCAAATCCTTTCCCAAAATCCATTTATGAGAATGTCATTTATGGTCTAAAAATTCAAGGCATTAAGGATAAAAAGATTTTGCAAGCAGCGGTAGAAGAGTCGCTGATTAGTGCAGCCCTCTGGGATGAAGTAAAAGATCAACTGAACAAGTCGGCCCTGGCCCTCTCGGGCGGCCAACAACAACGCCTTTGCATTGCACGTGCCCTGGCAGTTAAACCAACCGTGCTCCTGATGGATGAACCGGCTTCCGCACTCGACCCAATCGCCACTTCTAAAATCGAAGAACTTATTCATGTACTGAAAAATGACTACACTATTGTGATTGTCACCCACAATATGCAACAAGCTGGCCGGGTGAGTGATAAAACAGCTTTTTTCTATATCGGAGAACTCATTGAGTATGAAAACACCAAGGATGTCTTCATAAATCCAAAGCATGAACTAACCGAACGCTACATCACGGGACGCTTCGGATGATTTATGCTATCCCGTCATATTAAAATAATATATATCTAATGACAAATCTTGAGGTCGAATTAAAGCGTTTGAAAGAAAATATCACAGAGATGATGCATCTGGTCGAAAGTCAATTGACCAAGTCCCAGCAAGCGTTTGCCGAGCAGGATGTTGGTCTGGCCAAAGAAATTCATCAGATCGAGGGGCGGGTTGACGCGCATGATCTTTCTATTGATAAAGCCTGCGAAAACATCATTGCCCTATATAATCCTGTTGCCAGTGATCTCCG
Organism: Saprospiraceae bacterium; assembly: GCA_013001805.1. GTDB lineage: Bacteria > Bacteroidota > Bacteroidia > Chitinophagales > Saprospiraceae > JABDMH01. The sequence goes on from JABDLW010000908.1 coordinate 5,606, forward strand.
CTTTGTTTTAGCCTCGTTTAAGATCGTAGCTCATCTGGAGCGAATCGGGGACCATGCTGATAAAATTGCCCGTTATGTGCGCAAGAAGCAGATAAAAAACAATTACGACAAGGAATTACTTGACTCCGTCAGGTTTGATGAAATGTTTGAAATTGCCATCAAAATGGTCAATATGGCCATAGAGGCTTTTGTGGAAGAGGATTCTGCCTTAGCCAGAAAGGTGTTTTCCCAGGATGTCATTATGAACGAAATTTATCAAGCATCCTGTTATCAGATTGACGCTTATACTTCTGACGTCATACCCCATCTGGATCGCATACTGTACCTTTTCAGCATCATCAATAAGCTGGAGCGCGTGGGTGACTTATGTAAGAATATTTCCGAAGAAACCATCTTTTATCTCGATGCCAAGACTCTGAGACATCGCAAAATAAATAAGCTTGAAGAATAGGATGCAGGAATATTCCTTTACTTTTTCACCGGAAAATAGCATGCGAAAATTCTGCACTACAAGGTTTTAAAGGCACTAACCCTTTGGTTCAAAGCGCGAAAGCAAAAAAATATCAATGGGACTTTCCATATGTAAAGTTTCAGACACCATAAATTGTAGGCCAGTCCAGGCACAAAACGACCTCGGTATTTTCTAAATTTATTTTGAGCGAGCCGTGTGAAAACCAGGTCATTTTCTCCGATGAATGGCTATCCTCCCAATGGAAATTGAATATGTCTAAATAAAAATCTAAATTGTGAGTGTCCAGTCCCAAGATTTGTTGGATACGTAGGCTGAGTGAGCATATTCATTTGACACGTACAGTTTCTGGATCCAAGTGGGCATTATCTCGGTGGCAGGAGTTTTACCATCTGGGAAAGGGCCTATCAATGAACTAAAAAAAACGAGAGCACTTCAGTTATAAAAACAGCTTTTTCATTAATTTTAATCAAAATAAAAAAGTAAAGTGATTGGCTATGTTGTATGATGCAAAGACACCAAATGAATATCTGAAGAAATTGGAAAAAGATTGGCGAAGGGATAAGCTGCTGCAAGTACGGGAAATGATTGGGCAAAAGGGACCCGAATTATCTGAGGTTATCGAATATAAAATGCTATCTTATAAATATGGTGACAAATTAATTTTCAGCTTGAACGCCCAGCAGAACTACGTCAGTCTTTATGTTGGCAACGTGGATAAAGTGGAAAATGCCCGAAAGCTCCTGAAAGAATTTAATATAGGAAAGGGTTGCGTACGCATAAAGAAAAGTATTGATTTAGCCACATCCAACCTGGAAAAATTCATTGACATGACCATAGAAATATATCGAAAGGGAGGCGAAGTGGATTGTTAATAATCATATGTATGATCGCAAATAGGATCAAGATGATGGTAATTTGCCATTCGGGAGTTTTTTCTGATGGTGGACTATATTTTGGTGATAAGATTTATCCCCTATACCACCATCAAACCTGGCAAACTCAGATATATATTTCAAGGCTGCTGGATTCCCGAAAATAATGGAAATACTTGATGAACAGAGAAACTAAAGAATATAACCAAACCCTGCCATTGACATACCAGGAAATTTCTAACTTAATCGCAGTCACTATTGACCGGGTGCTTACGGAAGCTGAAAATAAGATCTGGCATGCTCATCCGGTGTGGTTCTTGAATGGCAATCCAATAGTGGGATACAGCATTCAGAAGAAGGGCTTACGGTTAATGTTTTGGAGTGGGACGGATTTTGGGGAAAAAGATTTGAATACCAGAGGTAAGAAATTCAAGGATTCTTCCATCTTCTACAATTCTGTTGCAGAGGTCGATGAAATCAAATTGGAGCGATGGCTCGATAAATCAAAAAATATCCAGTGGGACTATAAGAACATAGTCAAACGGAAAGGTCGACTCGAACGCTTAGAATGAACTTGACAAGGTACCAGCCTTACCAGGGGAAAATTTGATCATTCAAGAGACGCCAGGGATACAGAGTGATAATCCCCCTGATTCAGATCCGATTAGAAA
>JABDLW010000909.1 GCA_013001805.1 Saprospiraceae bacterium
ACTTTGAGTCATGCTGTAATAATGGTGCATAATCTGAATGCTGGTTCTACCAATGTGTTCAATCCAGCTACCAACGATCAATGTATCAGGGAAAGTCACCGGCGAAAAAAATTGACAATCGATGTAAGCAAGTATCGGACCGCTTGTCTGGAGCGAATTCACGGGGATCTGCAGGTCATCAAAGAGGTGAATACGAGCCTCTTCGGAGAAGCGAAAATAAACGGTATTGTTCAAATGTCCCAGCGCGTCCATCTCACCCCATTTGACCCGGGCTGAGTAGACAAAAGGATATTTCCTTCTGCAACTATCAACTGTCATCTTTAGAATATCTGAATCGAAATCATATATTTAACGGATGTCAATAATAGGCAAAATATGCGGCTTTGGCTTGATCCTGGCCGTCTCAGTCCTGGGTGTACCAAACTCGTCAAAGACCGGGACCACGCAAAGGGTTGATCTACCCACTACATTACTTATTTCTTGTGATGGGTTCAGGACTGACTACCTGGACTCGTTTCCTACTCCTAATTTAGACCGATTGGCCTCCACCGGCATCCGGAGTAAAGCACTAATACCCGTCTTTCCCACCAAGACGTTTCCCAATCATTACTCGATTGTCACGGGCTTGTATCCTGAAAATCATGGAATTGTGGCAAACCGGATGTACGATCATCACCAAGATGCCTGGTTTAAAATCGGTGCTGGAAGTGCCTCGACACGAGAGGCTTTCTGGTTTGAAGGCGAACCAATTTGGGTAACCGCCAAAAAGCAAGGCCTCCGCACGGCGACACTCTTCTGGCCCGGATCAGATGCCGCTCCGGAGGGATATAAGCCAGACTTTCACCTATTCTATAATAATCGCCTAAGTTATCAGGAGCGCATCAACCAGGTGACGGATTGGCTCAAATTACCACCCAAAGAAAGACCACACTTTATCACCCTCTACTTCGAATCTCCCGATAAAGAAGGCCATTCTTTTGGCCCTTTCCACGATGCAACAAGCAAAGCGGTCAGTGAAGTCGATGCCTATATTGGTGAATTGATAAAGAGGGTTCAGCAACTGAATCTGACTGATCAAATCAACATCCTTGTCACCTCGGATCATGGCATGAGTCAACTCAGTCGTGACCGGGTTATTTTTCTGGATGATTACATTTCCTTAGGCGATATTACGCTCGTCGAAACTTCACCTAAAGCCGATATAATCCCCAAACCGGGCTTGGATTCCATCGTATTTACCAGATTAAAAGATGCCCATCCTCATCTTTCTGTTTTTCGCAGAGACAACACACCGGAGAAATGGCACTACCGGAAACATGAACGGATCACTCCCATCATGGCCGTTGCAGACCTGGGTTGGAGCATTGCTACAAAGGCAATTTTCAATCGCAATCGAGGTGCCTATTCAGGTGGGGCTCATGGCTACGATAATTCGTATCCGGAGATGGGGGCGATATTTATTGGCACCGGTCCTGGTTTCAAAAATGGACTAATTATGCCCGCCCTGAAAAACATCCATTTGTATGAGCTCATGTGTCATCTTCTGCAAATAAAACCGGCGACAAATGATGGCGACCTTTCTGTGTTTAATGGGTTTATATCGGAATTTTAGCATCAAAATCTAAGTGCCAAAATTAACCTTCTTGGCAATTGGAAATCCGAAAGAGTTTCGTCAATCTTCAATAAATAATATTGTTCTTCCTCCTATAAGTCGGGATTTGAAATATTCCAGTGGCAGGCAAAAAAAAGGGTACTACATCAACTCTTCGATGTATAATGAACCGACTCTGTGTTAATTACGAGCAGGCTACCCTGGAAAAAATGTATGACTGAATACATAAAATCTACGTATGTTGTTGATTATCTGATTTTTATGATTATCCGTTTGAACGGTTAGAACGGTTCTATCGGTTACAACGACACTATCGGTTAAAACGATTAATGCCCATTGTCGCATGAGTCACCCTTAATGCTTTGTATTTATTACTCATAAGTTGGAGGAAGAGCGGTGGAGTAAAAATAAGAAAGAGCGGATTGCGAACATTTAATATTCAACAATCCAGCTCCTTCATTTCCTAGCTTGGGTAACAGCCAGTATCAGCTGGAAATAGTCATTGGTTTTCTAAGACAATAAAAGATGGCTCTCAATAAAAATTATGCACCTATTTAAATACTGATCAGAAGCACGCGAGCCGGAAAATAAACTTAAAGAATTCATTGGCCTATCACTCCCAGCTTCGGAAAACCTGAAAATTAATTCAGGCTCTTTATCGCTCCAGCCGGAGTTTTCCTCACTCGGTTTCCTGTCTGAAGCCGTTGATCCCTTTCGACGTTAAGTCGGGAAAAGGCGAGATCCTCCATGCAAAACCATTGTGTTTCACGATAGCCATAGTACCCGTCTGATGCAGCCAAAATATCACCAGTACCAGATCTCAGTTCATACCAACCTTCTCCATAATCACAACAAATACCATCGCCATAGGAATCTTTCACGATCAGACGGTAACATCCGTTGGGCAGACAGATTTCTTCTTTGATCAAAGAAATTCGTCCATCTTTATAACCACCTCCTGAGGCCACCTTGGTTCCCGCTTCATTTCTGATCATCCAGCTTATGTCACCAGCATAATCATCGGGCTGAATAACGAGAAGCATTTGATTTCCTCCACTTGCCGTCAAGCTAAAGTTAGTGGCGTTGTTGCTATTATTAGCGTCGATACTGCCATTGGGATGTTCTGTACGAACAATGAGATTATGATTGCCCTCAGATAAGATAAAGGCTGGTAATTCAATTTCCCTTTCCGCTCCCGGGGGTAGTGTTCCCGTCCAATTTAGACTGGTCATAATCGAAGATCCCCTGGCGACAACAATCCTTACCCGTTGTAAAGTAATGTTACCAAAATTGCGAATGGTGACTCCTAATCTCGTCGAGCCGGAACAATCTTCCTGAGCACTTTTCTGCCGCACAGCAGTGATGCCGGCATCCACATTGCCCGGAGATGTGTTGCAAGGTGCACAATCGGGCCCTCCACAATCAACGCCGGTTTCCCCTCCGTTCTTGATTCCATCAGAACATGTTGGGAGGTCGGGGTCGTCAGGGTCCACGGCACAACTGGTCCGGCCCGGTCGCACTAAAGCTGCCCGGGAGGTGTTTAAAATCTGACGCATGTAAGCGGCCTGGCCCACGGTAAAAGCATTAAGACAATGATCATCCGAATAGTCCATATAATTCATAAACATATCTCCCTTGTTTCCACAGGAGGGACTGGGATGATTGGGACATCCATAGTTTTCCTCACGCTGCTGGGGAGTATCTGAGATGCCATCGTCTACGGAACAACCTTCTCCCCAAATATGATCCAAGCCCAAATAGTGACCTACTTCATGCGTCAGTGTTCTGCCCAGGTCAAAAGGCGATTGAGCGCCAGAGTTAGGTCCCCCAAATGCTTCCGTTAAAACAACCACACCATCTTCATTTCTAGCAGGAAGTGATTGTGGAGAAGGTAAATAGGCGTAACCCAATCCCTCGATATTTGGTGCGATCCACACGTTGAGATAGGCACTCGGGTCCCACGTGGTTTCTCCTTTAATTTGCAGTTCATTGTCATCAAAATTTCGGTTGGTGGCGTATCGCGAAATCCCGGTGGTCGCATTTCCATTCGGATCCCTGGTAGCCATACAAAATTGGATTTGGCTATTTGTAGCCGGGAAAATAGCGGGTGTTTTTGCAGCATCCGGATTTTTTCGCAGAAAGTCGCGATTTAAAACTTGCAGTTGAGATAAAATTCTGGCCGTCGGGATATTCGATCCGGTTCCTTCACTTTGTCCCGGAGCATGCACAACAATGAAATGAACCGGAATGGTTAACAAGTTGTCGTTGACAATTGAACGGCTTTTATCCTGCTGCATTTTAATCATGGTTTCCTCACGCCCCTGAGTGATCTCATTGCGATAAAAAGTTTGTTTTTCGTAGATTTTCTCCATTTGACGGTCAGTGAGGCAGCGCGTCTTACTACTACGATTATGGCTCACATCAATAGCAGACCCATCGGCTACCAGGGATGCAAAAGTTTCATCTTTTTTACAAGACGACATGAAAATTACTAGGCATGCCAAAAGGCATACTGGCAAAATTTTACGTAACATGTTAAAATATTTTTTTGGCTATCGCCGGTTACTAAATTAGATTGACAGTAGATGTTGAGCTATAGAAATATGCTTGTTGTATCTAAGACAATCAGAATGATTGTTTCCCCTATCGAGAAGTGTTCTTTTTTCGTAAAAGGCTTCAACTTTCTTGAATTCCATTCGTCTAAAAGCAGCTCCTGTTGGCTTTTACACAGATCTACTATTTCAGATTATAGGCAATTGGACAAAATGTGGTTGTTGCTTCCACTAAGGTCAACAGGGTCAATATCTCAAGGCTCAACCCGGATTATATATTAGCACTTTGTAATGAGACTTGAATGATCAATAAATAAGGGGTTTTCCTTTCCGAATCATAGCCTGTGATGCTTATGAATGGTGATCAGCTTAGCGTCCTTATTTTGCCAGCCCGACCGATATAAAGTCGGGAAGGCCGGTAATTTAAGCCGGAATAGATTTTCTAATACCCGGGTTCAAGGGACTGGCCGGCCAATAATGTAGAAAGATCAAGTCTTGCTTGGTGGTTGTGAAACTCCACAAAACAGTCTCATGCTGAACCCAGTACTCGAATTACTGAAAAGAAATATGATATGCCAGAGAGGGAATAATTGGGAGACCACCGACAAATCGAATCGAGTTTAGATCATCATTATATTCTACTTTGGCAAAACTGATATTTTCTACGTCGTATACATTGAGTAAACTGAATTTAAGAACGTGCTCGCTCCTCCTTTTCTTCATTTTAAAAGAGGCTGAAACATCCAGGCGATGATAGGCAGGCAGGATTAATAATTCAATTTCATCTGGTGGCACAACTATTATTTCCTCAAAATAATCCAACCGGTTGTAGATCTCATATTTCCCGGGAACAAGTGGTGTCGCTACCCCACTACCCCATTGCCAGGAAAAACTCAAATTTATTTTACGAGATTTCATCCACTGGCCAAGAATGGAAAATTCGTGGGGTCTCTCAAAAATATATGGAATATTATAACCTTCGTATTTATTGTCAAATTGTCTCCGGCTTTTAGCG
>JABDLW010000910.1 GCA_013001805.1 Saprospiraceae bacterium
GCACTCACTTTGCCAAAGCCCAGGACTGAAAGCAATCGGACATTGTCGGAATGGATTTCTATTCTGATGCAACTGCAAGATAAGGAAGAAGAGGAAAAAAGAGAGGTAATCCTGGCAGCATGGTCGAGCTTGAATCATCGCGAAAGGTTTATTTTTAATAAGATTATCACCGGAGGTTTTAGAGTTGGGGTTTCACAAAAATTGATGACTAGAGCTTTGGCAAAGGCCACCGGGATTGATGAGAATATTCTGGCACACCGGATGATGGGCAACTGGTCTCCTGCGGACACGAATTTTGAGGACTTGATCTTACGTGAGCAAGCGGATGAGAGAATATCCAGGCCATATCCATTTTATCTGGCTTATGCCCTGGATATTTCCTATGAGGACCTGGGGTCAAGTCAGCAATGGCAAGCTGAGTATAAATGGGATGGAATCAGAGGTCAACTGATATGCCGGAAAGGTCAGATATTTTTATGGTCGCGTGGAGAGGATTTACTTACGGATCGCTTTCCGGAGATCTCCGCTTTAGCTGGAAAAATGCCGGATGGCTCCGTTATTGACGGCGAACTTTTACCTTACAAGGATGGCAGTGTTCTTACCTTTCAGAACTTACAAACCAGGATAGGCAGAAAAAACCTGAGCCGGAAGATGCTGGAGAATTGCCCGGTCATTCTGATGGCCTATGATTTGCTTGAATACCGCGGTGAAGATATACGTCAGCAGACGCTGGTGAAAAGAAGGCGACTATTAGAAAATATAATAAGACCATTCGAAGGTGATGTCCTGCGATTGTCACCAACGATTGACTTCGAATCCTGGCCAGAACTGGATGAAATTCGCAAAATGGCCCGTAAGCAAAATAAGAGTGAAGGTGTTATGTTGAAACGAACATCATCACCTTATCAGGTAGGCAGGAAAAAGGGCGATTGGTGGAAGTGGAAAATTGATCCTTTAACCATTGATGCCGTGTTACTTTATGCACAACAAGGTCATGGACGGAGGGCTAATCTTTTTACGGACTATACTTTTGCCGTATGGAACGGAGATCAGCTGGTGCCCTTTGCAAAGGCATATTCAGGACTGACAGACAAGGAGTTTTTGGAAATAACCAAATATGTGCGGGGAAATACGCTGGAAAGATTTGGTCCGGTTCGATCGGTAAAGCCTAACTTAGTGTTTGAAATAGCTTTTGAAGGTATACAAGCGAGCACGAGACATAAATCTGGTGTTGCTTTACGATTTCCGAGAATGCTTAGGTGGCGAAAAGATAAGCATCCAAGAGAAGCCAATACCATTGATGATCTAAAGGCGATGCTTCACACATTTGGGTAATAGAATTTATAAATTCCAATAAGATGATGAAAAGGCTATTTAATTATTTTATTCAAGGCCTTATTTATATTGCCCCAATTGCAGTCACCGCATATATCATATATAATATATTTAGTTTTATTGACGGCCTGCTCGAAAAAACACTGGAAGAATTATTTGGAGTAAAACTACCGGGGTTAGGAATTCTTACCATAATTCTCTTTTTGATTTTAGTCGGATTTTTAGGTCAGACAATAATCGCCAGACCACTGAAAAGACTCTTTGAGAGAGTTATGCATCGCGCTCCTTTTTTAAGAATTATTTATTCGGCAATTAATGATCTTTTTTCGGCAGTTGTGGGCAAACGAAAAAAATTTAACGTCCCGGTATTGGTCTTGGTTAATCCAATATCAAATTTGGAAAAATTAGGTTTTCTCACTGAAGAAGATTTGGATTTGCTTGATGCCAAAGATAAAGTAGCGGTTTATTTTCCGCACTCTTATAATTTCTCGGGCGAATTGTTTATTGTGCCCCGGGAAAATGTGAAACCAATCAACATCAATTCTGCCGATGTTATGAAGTTTATTGTATCTGGTGGCGTTGCTGGTTGGAAAGAAGAAAGCTCAGAAAGTCAGGTTGCACAAGAAAGATCATCCAATTAAAAACCCCGGTAGGAAGCATACAAATACACAATCATACTTTCTTCTCTACGGCCTCCCATGCCCGGTAAAATTTACTCTGCCATTGTTTGTCATCAATGCTGGAAGCCCAGGTAGCTTTGCCGAATTTTTTCAAATACTCTAACATCTGAAGCTGGCGAGGTGATAACAAGAAATCTGGAGATTTACTGTAACCAATTAAAGCATTTATTTTAACCGCTTGTGCAGGTGACATCGGAACATCTTTATATACCGTCTGAGTGAGATAGTATTTGGGCTCCTGGTCAGGCTTAAATCTGGAGATGGGTCTTAATTTGTTTGCAGCTAGAATTTTGCTTGCCTCATCTTTTTCCTGCTTGTCTTGGTAGTACGCGCCGTCTGCACAGTTCGTCTTTTGTCCTTCTTTCAGAATACTTTCTAATTCGACAATTTCAGGGTCATAATAGACATTGACTACTTCATCATGATTCATGAAGCCGGCCTCGGTTTTAAAAACACCATCTATTTTTCCAAGTTCTTTTTCCCCGGTCCAAAAACAAAACATACTGAGTGTTGTTTTTTCCAGCCCGCGTTCATTAGCGGTTAATTCTTTGGCAAGTAATAGGAGATAAGATGGGACATCTTGATTTATTTTCTTGAGACATGCAATCATATGTTTCACCAGGCCGGATGGAGTATAATTGCCATTTAATCTGGGGAGTATATCGGATTTATCGGAGTTAACTATACGCACTACAGGATTATTCCAACTCGGCTCACTATAATACTTAAGCACGGACTCATCTTTTCCCCGGCGGTTATTATAGATTGCCAAAGGAACAAAATATGTCTCGATGGTTTCAACAATAAGGGGATGACTGAGGACTATATTGCCATAATTTCTGCAGGTGAGGCAGCCTGGAATTTCCTGAAAAAGAATAAATATGGGCTTCGCCTGACTTTTTGACAAAGACTGCGCCTCACTCAGATCGCGCAACCAGTTTACCCGGCCAAGTTCTTCAGGATTGTCTGCATGTAAGGATAAGGACAACACGACTGCGAGATAAAGCGTGTAAAATTTAAACATAATGATTGGGTATTTGTCTCAAATACGATCGATGTCTTAAAAATAACGAATTTCGTTCTTCCCTTGTTTCCAATGCCCGATTTTGATTCCTTCATATCACCAGCATTACTGTGGCTAGACAAATTAGGCCGCACTGCTTTTCCATTTCAATTGGACACATGGCGTCACTACCATAGTGGTCATTCCGGCCTGGTCAATGCACCTACAGGTAGTGGTAAGACATTTGCTTTAATGGTACCCATCCTGCTGGAAGGTAAGTTTTTGGCTCCATCGGAAAACCAGTTGCAAGCCATTTGGGTCACTCCAATCCGGGCCCTGGCCAGAGAGATCCAGCATGCTGGAGATCAGGTGGCCGAAGGACTTCAGCTAAAATGGAAGATCTCGATGCGCACTGGAGATACTGGCAGCACGGAGCGTAGAGCTCAACTTGATAAGGCACCACATATCCTTATTACTACGCCAGAGAGTATTCATGTGTTGTTTACAACGAGGGGATACGAAAAGTACTTTAGCTGCCTGAAGGCCGTAGTTGTGGACGAATGGCACGAACTTATGGGATCAAAACGAGGGGTGCAAATGGAGTTGGCGCTAAGTCGATTTAAAACCCTTTCTCCCGGGCTTAAGATCTGGGGCATTTCTGCGACAATAGGAAATTTAGAGCAGGCGAAGGCTGTTCTATTTGGCGGTTGGCTCCATGAAAAAGGAAGAAAGTTGGCATTTGTTAAGAGTAACAAGAAGAAGAAGATTGACATTCAAACCATTATACCGGATGAAATCGAGACTTATCCCTGGAGTGGTCATCTAGGTACAAGAATGGTACCTAAGGTTTTGCCGATCATTGAAGCTAGCAGATCCACCTTGCTATTTACTAATACACGGGGCCAATGTGAATTATGGTATCAAAAGTTATTAGACGCAAATCCAGATTTGGCAGGTCAAATCGCCATGCATCATGGATCACTGAGCAGGGAATTGCGTGATTGGGTCGAAGACGCCCTCCATACTGAAAAAATCAAAGCCGTGGTTTGTACTTCCAGCCTGGATTTGGGAGTTGATTTTCGTCCGGTGGAAACCATTATCCAAATTGGAAGTCCCAAAGGAGTTGCGAGATTTATTCAGAGGGCCGGTCGAAGTGGTCATCAACCCGGGGCTACCAGTAAGATTTATTTTCTTCCCACCCATGCCATCGAAATCGTGGAAGGAGCTGCTCTGAAAGAAGCCATCCGTCGTGATATCATGGAGGAACGCATTCCCTACATAAGAAGTTTTGATGTCCTGATGCAATACCTTGTCACCCTGGCAGTTTCGGATGGGTTTCATGCCGATCAGGTAAAACGGGAAATTAAAGATACGTTCTCTTATGCCAGCCTTTCTGAAGAGGAATGGCAACGGGCACTAAATTTCACAACTTCGGGAGGGAGTCTGGATGCTTACAATGAATTTAAGCGGTTGGGAAGAGATAAAACTGGCAAATACCGGGTTACCCAAAAAAGGGTGGCCACTCGTCATCGGCTTTCCATCGGCACTATTGTGGGAGATAGTGCCATAATGGTTAAATATCTGAGTGGCAGGAACCTGGGAAATATCGAAGAGTCGTTTATTACCAAACTTAATCCGGGTGATCATTTCTGGTTTGCCGGAAAGAGTCTGGAACTGGTTCGTTTTAAAGAGAGTACGGCCCTGGTTAGAAAAACGAAGGCCAAAGATGGTAAAACCCCTTCATGGCAGGGAGGGAGAATGCCACTTTCGTCTCAGCTCTCAGCCATGATCCGCCATACCTTAGATGAGTATGTGAGAAATAAGGATCCCAACACCGAGGTAGCGGTACTCAAACCATTGTTTGATGAGCAACAAAGGCAATCAATCATTCCCAGGGAAGAGGAATTTCTCATCGAATCATTTAGAGATCGCGAAGGACACCACCTGCTGATGTATCCTTTTGAAGGTCGCTTTGTTCACGAAGGTATGGCGGCATTGTTATCATACCGCATGGGTCAATTCAAGCCCCTCACCTTCTCTATTGCCATGAACGATTATGGATTTGAATTGCTGAGCGATCAGGAAATCCCAATTGAAGAGACTCTCGCCGACGGTCTGTTTAGTACAAGACGATTGCATGATGACATTTGGGCTAGTGTTAATGCCGTTGAAATAGCCAGAAAAAGGTTTCGCGACATTGCGTCCATAGCCGGGTTGGTCTTCAAAGGATTTCCTGGCAAATATAAAAAGGAAAGACATCTGCAATCTTCAACCAGCTTACTATTCGAGGTTTTTAAGGATTATGATCCTGATAATTTGCTATACCTACAGGCGTATGATGAAGTGCTTGTTTTTCAGTTGGAAGAAGCCAGACTTAGACAAGCACTAGATCGCATTGCAAATCAAAATATTCGACTTATTCAATCGAAGACACCAACACCTTTTTCCTTTCCCATTATTGTTGATCGACTGCGCGAAAGAATGAGTTCAGAAAAAATCTCCGATCGGATTAAGCGAATGAAGTTACAGATTACAAAATCCTGAAATCATACGATCGTTATTGCTGAATACTCATTAGGTAAGCAACTAATTCACCTTTACGGCCACGAATCTCATCTTTATCCATGCCTAAAGAGTCGTAAACTTCTCCCCAAACCGGCATTTCTCTGGGTCCGTGAGATTTGACAGCGGCTCTTCCATCAATGATCCGGGCGATGTCTTCGATCGGAAATTCGCCTTTTTTACGTCGATCCATGATTAAACGGAGGTCAAGCGCTGGTTTCTCCAAATCGGTTCGGGTTGGTTTTTGATCATCCATACCATGGCATGGACTGCATTGTTCGGCAAAAATGGCTTTACCACGTAGTGCTTGCGCCTCCCTTGTGCCTTCCCTGGGACCCTGATCACAGCCAATAAAAGACATAAACATGATCAGAAAAGCCATTTTCCAGAGACTTTGAAGTTTGTGATTCGTTTTCATGATGTATAGAATTAGAGGAAATTAATTTTATGGTTTGACATAGATAACATGCTGAATTTGTATCTCTTTTTCTTAGATATCAAAAAAAACAACACGTGCACCATTCTTATGTCTACGCAGACGGAATTTATGTTCCTCTGTCTTCTTTAAGAATGACTTCCATCAGCACAGCCAGTGATCTCACTAAAGACCCCACTATGATTGTTAATTATATTTGGCAGACTTTAGATATGATGACAGCTTATTCTGCCAGATGAGCTTTGGTAGAAATAAATGAGTATAATTTTTCGAATCTCAAAGAGGATATTGAAAAACATGTCATATATTACAAATCCTCAAAATCTCCATCAGAAAAGTTTAACAATTGCGATTATCATACAGACGGTTTTGTCAAAGTTGGTTTCCATCGGAGTATTTGAGCGTTTTTTCAGGAATATTGATAGTACTAATACCTAAGTGTTCGTTTTGTCTGGCAGCATTTAGCGGAGCAATTGCTCTATGTAGCGGTACCGTGATTGCAGCCGACCTGCCCAATTGGGGATTATGGATTCTGGTTTTGTCTGGATTTTTGGTCCTGGCTGGCCTATTTCTAAATAATCAGGGAATCAAGACACATATAGCGGTCATCCTGGCCTTGGCAGGGATCGGTTTGATTTCACTCTGCCAAATCCTGACACTTCAACTATCTTATCATTACCTCGGATCTTTTTTGATTCTTCTTGCCATATGGACCAATGGCAGTTTGCACACAGTCGTATGCGATCTGCGGCAAAAACTAATAACTATCTATCATTAAATTACTGATCATATGATACCGGAAAAATTTGCGTATGCAGCCCCTAAAACCCTGGAAGAGGCCTTTAATCTATTAGAGCAGTATGGCGATGATGCCAAGATATTGGCGGGAGGACACAGCCTAATTCCTATGATGAAGTTGCGTTTTGCATCTCCGTCTCATCTTATAGATATCAACAACATCCCCGGATTGTCATATATAAAAGAAGAAGGAGGATTCTTAAAAATCGGAGCACTCACACGTGAGGTGGACTTAGAAGATTCGGGTCTGATCCGAGAAAAGTATCCCATTTTTACCGATGCCTCAAAGTT
>JABDLW010000025.1 GCA_013001805.1 Saprospiraceae bacterium
AGAGGTAAAGGAATTGCTGGATTTTGCTCAAAGAGCCGTCCAGTTTGATGTGGGCAAGGCCACGCTTAAACAAGAATCATATCCGGTGCTCAAGCAGATTCTGGACATACTAAACCGGTATCAGGAATACGGTTTGGCTATTTCCGGCCATACAGATTCTACCGGTGATACCTTCCGTAACCTGGATCTTTCAGAGAGCCGGGCCAAAGCATGCTACGATTACCTGATCAGCCGAGGTATTGCTGAGGACCGACTGATTTATGTAGGATTTGGTCAAACCCGGCCTATTGCTACCAATGCAACCAGCGAAGGACGAAGCTTAAACCGGAGGGTAGAGTTTGAAGTGAAATTTAAGTAACGACAGTTAGGAATTTATCATAAATGAAGGGCCATTCAGTTACGAATGGCCTTTTTTAATACACCAAATTCTTTATAGTTTTTCCTACACTTGACTTTCGTAGTAACGTAGTAAATAGTCGGTAATGTGGGAATCTGTGCTTAATATTGGTCCTTCCTGGCCCTTGAATCCGCTTTGGCCAGATCTATTCAATTGATTTTTGCTCTGGAAATGATCCTGGTTACTATAGTGGATGATATTCATCATTACTTTTATCAGCATATCCTAGTATGTTGCAGCGACCAAAGTAAGTTCCGTTACGACATTACCAAAAACTGATTTTTCTTACGAGCATGAACTCAAGACTATTACCTATTCTGGTATTGCTGTGCATTTTATTCATAATGTCATGCCAGCCAGAAACTGAAGTATCGGAAGAAATTCCTCTCCAATTGGACAAAGAATTGATGGAGACATTAATTACAGCCTCTCCAACAGGAAAATTCTTTCATTTTATTCTTGCCGACGAAAACAAGCTGGAGCACTTGCCCAATCAGGATCCACGCAACCCCATCACCAGAGAAAAGGTGAGGCTGGGAAAATTCCTCTTCTTCGAAACGGGTCTGGCCCAAGATGCCAAAGATAGCGCCTGTTATGAGACCTTTTCCTGCGCTTCATGCCATATTCCGGAATCTGGTTTTTTACCCGGCCGCATTCAGGGTATTGCGGATGGTGCTCATGGATTTGGATTTCAGGGGTCCTTACGCGAAAAATTGAGCATATACGAAGAGGCCGATCTGGATGCCCAGGGCGTAAGACCTCTCACCGTGTTAAACGTAGCCTATATGACCAATACACTTTGGAGTGGTCTTTTTGGCGCCGGGCACGTCAACGAGGGCACGGAACAACTTTGGGACGGCCCGCTGGCAGAGGTGAATCATCTGGGCTACACGGGATTGGAGAGTCAGAATATAGAGGGAGTTAAACTGCATCGACTGGCCCTAAATGATCATGTTCTGGATGATTTCGGCTATCGATCTCTTTTTGATGCCGCTTTCCCCGAAGTGCCGGTTGAAGAGCGTTATTCCGATGAAGCTATAAGTTTTGCCCTGGGAGCTTACCTACGGACCATTTTGACTACCCGGGCACCTTTCCAGCAATGGTTGAAAGGAGATCGCTCCGCACTGACTGAAAATCAGAAAAAAGGGGCGCTATTATTTTTTGGTAAGGCCCGGTGTTTCCGCTGCCACAATAGCCCGGCGTTATCTGGACTTACTTTTCACGCCCTGGGTACCAAAGATCTTTATGAACGCGGTGGTCTCAATACCTCAGATACCGATATGCGAAACCAGGGTCGAGGCATGTTTACCCAAGATCAGGAGGACTATTATAAGTTTAAAGTGCCACAGTTGTACAATCTGAAAGACTATAAGACATTTTTTCACGGAAGTAGCAAAGAGTCACTTGAGGAAGTGCTGGCCTTTAAAATGCGTGCCAGATCCGAAAAGGAGCAGCTAAAGGACAGCGACTTATCCAGCCTTTTTCAGCCCTTTGATTTGACCCAGAGCGAGCAAGCACAGATCCTGGACTTCTTGAAGGAAGGTCTTTATGACCGCGATTATGCCCGATTTGTCCCTTCGGAATTACCTTCGGGATTGTGCTTTCCCAACAATGATCAAAGATCGAGAAATGACCTTGGTTGCAAATAATGTAGTAAATTGGAAACCATGTCCAGGAAGAATAAACGCAGGATATTACTTTGGAAAAGTTCCTTCCTCTTCCAAATCCTGTCTGTAGTTTTATTTAGTCTTTTCTCGTGTGCACCCGCAGGAAAATCGATCCTTAATTTGAGTGAAAATGGTGAGGTCTTTCCCTTCGGAGTTATTGCCGACTGCCAATACTGTAGTGATCCGGGACAAGGCGTGAGAAAATATGCCATGTCAGTAGGTAAACTTGAAGCATGCGTCAGGCACTTTAATCAGATGAATTTGAAATATGTCGTGCATTTGGGTGATTTTATTGATCGCGACTACGAAAGTTTTTCTGAAGTAATTCCTATTTATAACTCCCTAAGAGCAAAGGAATATCACGTACTGGGGAATCACGATTTTTCGGTAGCGGATGAATACAAACAAAAAGTACCAAAATTGCTGGATCTGAAATCACGCTATTATCATTTTGTGGTTAAAGATTGGCGCTTTGTTGTCCTGGATGGAAATGATATTAGCTTTCATGCCTATGCACAGCATAGTGAGCAATATCTTAGGGCAGAGACCTACTATGCTGACAATAAAATCACTTCACCAAAATGGAATGGAGCCATCAGCGAGATGCAGTTGACGTGGCTGGAAGAACAACTCAGAGATGCTGTACTTAAGGACCAGAAAGTGATTATTTACTGTCATTTTCCGGTGTTTCCTGATAATCAGCATAATCTTTGGAATGCGGAAGATGTTCTCGCCATAATTGATCAATATCCTTGTGTGAAAGCCTATTTTAATGGGCACAATCATGCCGGCAATTATGCCCTGCACAATGGAGTACATTTTGTGACCTTTAAAGGAATGGTAGATACGGAGGAAACCTCATATGCCCGTGTGGGTGTCCACTTTGATCGCTTGGAAATTAAAGGGTTTGGCCGCGAAAAAAGTCGCACCTTAAAAATTAGCCGGTGATTTCTGAAGCTGAAGTTTGAAGCAAAAGGTATATGAACTTATTTATTAGAATAGAACATTTTAGTAGGATGGTTTTATGCGATAAATGAATTTCGAGTTAATCGCTTTTATAACGAATGCAAGAAAAATATAGCATAAACAATTTTCTGATCAGCTTAGTTGCTTTCTGCCTTTTCTTTATCATATTAATTCTCGGTTGCAATGACGATAAACGCGTCTCCGAAAGCAAGTCTCACGATACCGATAGACTGAGTAAAATTTATGCACTTCCCATCTCGGTGATCTCTCCTCCCGGGAATCAGATGACGGAAGCAAAAGTAAAGTTAGGGCGGCTATTATTCTTTGACCCAATTCTTTCCGGAGAAAAGGATGTCGCCTGTGCCACTTGTCATCATCCGAGCAATGGCTTTGCTGAGAGCCGTGATCTCTCCATTGGTGTGAATGGATCAGGTTTTGGTGGTAACCGGGCCTTTAAAGAGCCAAATCAAATTCCATTTGTTAAGCGAAACGCCCACACGGTGCTCAATACCGCTTACAACGGCATCGATCTCAGTGCGAAATATGATCCGGAAGAGGCACCAATGTTTTGGGATGACCGGGTAAAGAGTTTAGAAGGACAAGCTTTGGAGCCCTTAAAGGCATTGGAAGAGATGCGTGGCATGCGTTACTCTGAGTCCGAAATTCTTGATGTGGTGGTAGCGAGACTACAAGAGATAGGTGAGTACGAGCAGTTATTCTCTCTGGCATTCCCCACCGATCCGGAACCAGTGAGTATCGATAACCTGGCCAAAGCGATTGCCGCTTATGAGCGCACATTAGTGAGTAATAATTCCCGGTTTGATGCTTTCAAGCGAGGTGATGAAAATGCATTGTCGGAGGCGGAAAAGGAGGGGATGCAGACGTTTCTCGATGTAGGCTGCGCCAAATGTCACAATGGACCCATGTTTTCCGATTACCAGATGCATGTACTGGGCGTTCCGGACAATCCTAAACTTGCGGAAAGAGATCTGGGATTTGAACTTACCAATGCATTTCGCACGGCCTCACTGCGTAATTTGAGATTTACCTTTCCATTTATGCACAATGGCAGCATGAAATCTATTAAAGAAATTCTCGAATTTTATGAAGACATTGCCAATGGGAAATCAAGAAATCCCCATATTCCAATTGAAGACATCGATCCCCTGGCCCGCTCATTAAAATTGAAAGTTAAAGATTTTGGTCCCATCACGAATTTCCTTTTGAGCTTAAATGATGACAATTTTGACCAATCCATTCCCGAGACAGTACCCAGCAAATTACCCGTGGGAGGGGAGGTGGGGCTGTAGTTTTGCATCGACATCCTTCGATTTTATCAGTCCCCAAACAATACAGAATTGGGCGCTTGCATAGGTGGTCATGACCCAAACATCGGCGTAGGGCAGGGGAGATCTAAAACGATTGATGGCCAGAATGGAATCGGAAATAATAAACAAAATGGCTCCCGCCAATACCCAGGAAAAACTTTCTCTGGGAACATTTTCCTTGCGTAGATACGCCAGTGTGGCCATGGCTAATATGGTCATCATATAGGCCGCAACCGGTACCAACAGGGATGCGAAAAAGGGATGCATAAAATAGAAAAAAACCAGACCAAAAATCAGGAATAAAACCGCCGGTTTGATAACCTGGATAACGTAGATTTTTGAAAAGTCAATTTGTTTTCCAAAGGTGATACCATAAAAAATATGAGCCAGAAGAAACGAAGCCAAACCACCAATGAAAACTGCAGAATGGAGATCACTGAAGATGAGGACAACATCGCCGATTAGAGAAAAGATCAGGGCAGCATAAATAAATGTTCGGTGGTGCCGGGGAGAAATGGGATGCCGGTAAAAAAGAAAGATGATTGTCAGCATGATTAAAGGCTTGCTGAGAATGCGATACGAAACCCAATCCGGATGAGTGGCAAAGAGCAGATCGAGACCAACAGTTGCTACGAAGAATGGTAAGTATTTACTCAGCTGCATCCACTACGCTACATTTGTTACTTATGGGTATCTCTATTTACCTCTGAATGAGGAAAAATTTAATAAGATGCCAGCCAGATAAGGCAGGAGGAAGAAAGATAGCCGTAGCTATCTGACTGACCAGTCTGCTGTGGCATGCCGGGCAGGCCCGTCTGCTGTAGCATGCCGGGCAAGCGATCAACGAAGTATGGCGAAGCACATTATTAAATAAATTTTCAAAGAAAATTGTTTTTACCATGAATGGGGTTGATAGAGGTACCCTTATATCAGATACCCTTACTTTTAAGCATATTGACTTTCTCATATACCGCATCTTCCAACTCAGACTTGTATTTTAATACCTTTTGCTGCACTGATGGTTCGGCGGAACCAATGATCTGAGCTGCCAATATTCCGGCATTTTTTGCACCATTTAATGCCACGGTAGCAACCGGAACGCCTCCCGGCATCTGCAGAATCGAAAGAACGGAATCCCAACCATCGATTGAATTAGATGATTTAATCGGTACACCAATAACCGGCAGGGGACTGAGTGAGGCTACCATTCCGGGAAGATGGGCAGCTCCTCCTGCGCCAGCTATGATCACTTTTAGGCCCTTGGTGTGAGCCTCCCGTGCATATTCAAACATCCTACCTGGTGTCCGGTGAGCTGATACAATAGTTAGCTCATAGGGTATCTCAAAGTAATCAAGGATTTCAGCGGCAGCTTTCATCACCGGTAGATCGGAGTCAGACCCCATAATGATGCCGACATCAATGGAACTCATAGTAATATTGTTGCAAATAATTACCCAAAATAACCAATTTTCGCCAGCACTGGTTATTTGTTGGAGATGGGTATTACATTGACTCAAAAATAGGGTCGAGCGTTTGCCAGCGGTCAGCATCAAACGTTCAGATGCATAAAAATCTGAGGTGAAAGATCGATCAATGTTGTCTAGTGGTGGTAAAGATTGTTCGTTTTCTTACCAAAGAAAAGCTCTTCGCGGGAGGCTAAAAAAGCAGGTAATATGCGGAGCAAAACTGTACTATTTGTTGGTGAGGTTGGCACAGTTCTGGTTGAGAATATGTGAAATACAATGGTACAGGCAATTTTGACTGCTGCTTTAGCTGTAAAAATAAAAGTATTTTACGATTTTCATTTTTTAAAAATAGATTACAACTATACTTGATTTAAATTGGACTAAGAATCAGATTATGAACAAGTTATTGACTGCTTTGATTGCGCTTTTGTTAGGATTTGGTGAGGCCTGGAGCCAAATACCGGATAAAGTCTTGCTGGATCTCTCCGCCCACCTGGATACATTGTCTACCGGGTGGTCTCAGGAAAACGCCACTGAGGCTACCGAAATATTTGAGCTCTATCAGGACGAACCGGTGGCCTCCTGGATCAATTTTTTCGACACCTATTTCTCGGATAGACCCTTCACTAATGACCTGAATACCTTCTTAACGAATCCATCATTCTTTCACAATACCGGGAAGGTCAGAAACAATCTACAGGGTAGTCTTTTATTGGCCCTTACATCGAGACAAGATACATTGATGCTGCAGACAGAAGATTTTGCACAACGATTAAGTACGGATATGGACTTTCGCAATACCCTGGTTAATACAAACATTTTCATCAATAAATATTTTAAGTATCCTGAAGCATCCGGGGTGCAGTACTACAATCAGATCGTCGATTATTATGCTTCACTATTAAGTACTAATCCTATCTACTTCACGAAGGCAAATAAAATAGATTTAGATAAATATCCTTTTTTGGGAATTATCCGCAGTCAGATTTTTGCCAACCTGGCGGCATTTAATTATTATGATAAATCACGAAAAACGGAAATTGCTCAGATCATAGGGCTTAGTTCGTTAAATAATTCATTGCAAAATGATCTGTGGGATCTTCACAACATCATTGTCTCTGATAATGGTGCATTGGACAATGATCAGTTTGCAGTAATTTTGCAGGTGCTCGCAATTGTTCCGCGGGATTTATATCGCGTTGTCAATTTAAATCTTATCGATGTTTTAAGCGAGAACCCTAATGCAGTCAGTAGTATTGGTGGGATAAATCTAAATAACTACAAGGTTGGAGCAAGGTCCGAAGACGGCTTCCCCGAAGGCACGGTAGGGTCATCGGTGGATCTATTTACTTTGGTATTTGTGCACGAATTAAATCATAACATCAGCACCGTTGCCTTAGCCGAAGCGGAACATTTTTTGGATATGCATAGACTACGCTTATTGGAAAATGCCGGCTCTAATCATTTAAACTATTTGAGATCCATTAATGCTGACGGATTTTTTATTGAAAATCCGGATGAACTTTTTGCGTCCACGTCCAATATGTACTTTGCAAATACTCAACTGAGTTTTGAGATCGCACTGGAAAATTATGGTAGTGGCAGACATCAACCTCTGGATCAGTTTTTGTTCCTTGCCAATGCCTATTCAAATGGATCAGACAGTACCCTGTTTGTGAGCTTTAATGAGCAAGCTGAATTTACTGTCAAGAAAATAAAAATTGAAAAAGACAGCGATGGATTTATTACTAAGATTTGGATTGGAGATTTTTGTGCCTATGAAATGAAGCTAGACCAAAACAAATTTGTGGTGGCGTTGATTGAGCCGCAAAAATCTGAAGAAATTCCAAATAACGGGATTGACGAAGATTGTGATGGTGTGGATCTAACGACATCGATACATCAAATTGCCAACACTCAACTATCGGTTTTTCCTAATCCTACAACCGGTTTGGTGCACCTGGATCTTAGTAAAGAGCTACTACTAAAGTACCAGCTTCACGATCTCACCGGACACACCTTGATTGCCGGTCGTGGCAAATCTGATCTGGATTTTAGCCACCTGCAAAATGGTATTTATTTCCTGATTTTGCATCATCCGGTATCAAACGACAGAGTGATTGAGCGTTTGGTTATCGCCCATTAATTGAAGCGCTAAGGTTATCAATTCCGAATTTTTTCGGTAGTCTACTATTCCAGCAAAAAAGTCGTATTTTCAAGCTAAAGTCTTGATATGATGAGCGTTTGCCGGCAGGCGGTCCTTTCCCTGGGTTTTATAATGATCTTGATGACGCAGACGGCCTGGTGTCAGGTTTCGCCAGGTCCGGGTAAACTTCGGGTCGCCGCCAGTCAATTTCCCGTTTCTGCCGATATAGATTCCAATGCGATCTGGATTCAGCATCACATGGCAGAAGCCAGGTCGCAGTCCTGTGATGTGGTGCATTTTCCGGAATGCGCTTTATCCGGGTACGCAGGCGTTGACCACCAATCACTGGATAACTTCAATTGGGAAAAATTGAAATCGAAGACAAAAGACATTATCCACTTAGCCGACTCGCTCGATATCTGGGTCATTCTCGGTAGTACCCACCCCTTGAGTCCGGGAAATAAACCGCATAACTGTCTCTATGTCATTGATCCGGACGGCAAAGTAGTGGATCGATACGACAAACGATTTTGTACCACTGGTGATCTGAAATACTATACCGCAGGTAATCACTTTGTAGAATTTGAGATCAATGAGATTAAATGTGGTTTACTCATTTGCTATGATGTGCGATTTCCCGAACTTTACCGGGCTTATCAAAAGGAGGGAGTACGTGTCCTGTTTCAGTCTTTTTACAATGCGCGGCAAAAACCGGGAAGTATTCATCCGGTGATCATGCCCCTAACGGCACAGGCCCGGGCGGCTACGAATTCGTTTTACATGTCTTTGACTAATTCCTCTGCTCAGCATAGCTGGCCCTGTCATTTTATTACGCCCGATGGACTTATAGCGGGTAAATTAGATGCAGATATGCCTGGCCTGTTAGTTTCCGATATAGATATTTCCGCCAGATTCTATGATGCCAGTGCTCCCTTCAGGCCCGGTGCTATGCAAGGTGTCCTCTCTAGTGGTGAAGCAGTTAAAGATCCCAAATCGGTTGATCGGACCAGCTACTAATGCTGTCTTCTACCTTCAACGGAATCATGCTCAAAAAAGACGTATTTTTGGAAAGATTAGCAATGTGGAGATCACAAACTCCGATTTAACCTTGAAAATGCATTAGTGTAAGTATGTCAGAAAACTTAAGCGAACTCTCAGCCAGGAAAGGATTGGAAGACAATCTGTTCGATCGCTTTGGTAAACTCGCCCAGGGGAATGGCACGGTTAGCGACGAAAGGTTGGCTGAATTAGCTGATGAATTTCTCATTGGCGAAGCCAATGTTTACGGAGCGACCACCTTTTACGATTTTCTAAAACCGGAGAACCAGGGAAAAAAAGTATACATATGCAATGGCACCGCCTGTCTCTGCGCCGGAACTCAGGAAAAGTTGCAGGCCGGGCTGCAGCAATATTTTACCGCCAGTGAAATAGGCCATATGACTTGCCTGGGTCGCTGTTATGAGAATTCGGCCTTTCATTATCAGGGTAAGAATTACTCGGGCTCGCAGGCAATGCAACTGGATGAGGTACTGCAGAAAAAGTCCGGTGACGATGCTGCAATTTATCACGTGCGAGCTTTGGGGC
>JABDLW010000211.1 GCA_013001805.1 Saprospiraceae bacterium
GAGTACAGGCTGCGGCCTCTTTTGAATTGATCGTGACCATCATTGCCGTAATCGGACTAGTGATTTTTGCCGGATCCGCATTACCTGATTTCCATTGGGATAATCTCACTAAAAATGCATTACCTAATGGTTGGACCGGTGCTTTTGCCGCACTGCCGTTCGCTATTTGGTTTTTTCTCGCTATCGAGGGGGTCGCAAACGTTGCCGAAGAAACAGTCAATCCACAGAGAAATGTTTTGATCGGATTTGGATCTGCTATATTGACCCTGGTCATCTTATGTATCCTCACTTTTACCGCATCTGTCGGAATTGGTGGTTGGGAAGTGATTGTTTTTCCTGAACCCGGTGCCGAAATGTCTGATTCTCCTCTTCCTTTGGCCATGGCCCATTCACTTGGACAAAGTCATATCTTATACAAAGTGGTAGCATTTATTGGTCTCTTCGGCTTAGTGGCATCTTTTCATGGGATCATTTTGGCGGCAGGTCGTGCTACATTTGAGTTTGGACGGGTGGGTTTTGCTCCCAGAATGTTGGGTACGGTGCATCAAAATTTTAGAACACCTGCTAACGCGCTCTTAGTCAATATGCTTATCGGTATCGTGGCATTACTCACGGGAAAGACCGGCGAGATCATTACAATTGCCTGTTTCGGGGCCTTAAGTCTTTATATCATTTCTATGATTTCATTGCTTGTGCTGCGGAAAAACGAACCCCACCTGGCACGACCTTTTAAGGTGCCACTTTATCCATTGTCACCCACGATCGCGCTAGTCATTGCCGGTATAGCTTTTGTCGCCATCACAATTTATAACCCTTACCTGGCATTAATATATTTTGGAATCTTAGTCTTGACATTTATCTGGTTTAGATTATCCTACAAGGAAAATACTTAGGGGGGCAAAGAATCCATATTTACAAGAACAAAATCATTATGGCACAAAAAGGCATGCTGGATCGAAAGAAGTTAAGAGAGGAAATTGAAGCAGAAAATATTGAAACAGTTATTGTTGCCTTTACCGATCATTACGGTAGGTTAGTAGGAAAGCGTTTTGATGCCGAATTTTTTCTGGAAAGCGGCCTCCAGGAAGGAACACACAGTTGTGATTACTTGCTGACAACGGATATGGCGATGGAACCCGTGCCAGGATATAAATTTGCCAATTGGGAGCTGGGATATGGAGACTTTCATCTGGTTCCTGACGCAGACACTTTACGTAAGGCCACCTGGTTGGACCGTACTGCCATGGTGCTTTGTGATCTGCAAACGGAAAAAACACATGAGCCCGTCACTATCGCTCCGCGCTCCATTCTGAAAAAGCAAATCGAGGCGACAACGCAGCGCGGTTTCACCTGTTTTGCTGCTTCAGAATTAGAGTATTATTTATTTGATAATTCTTATCGCAGTGCATTTGAAAAATCTTATCATGACCTGCAACCCTCAGGCTGGTACCTGGAAGATTATCATATTTTACAAGGCAGCAGAAATGAGTATTTCACGGCTCAGGCACGCCGTCATTTGAAAGATTCCGGTGTGCCGGTCGAAAACTCGAAGGGAGAGTGGGGTCTGGGTCAGCACGAATTGAATGTGCGTTATAGCAATGCATTGGACATGGCCGACCGGCATGTAGTTTATAAGCAATGCCTAAAGGAACTGGCAGATAGCCTCGATATTTCAGTAAGCTTTATGGCAAAATTCGACAGTGAAAGGGCTGGGTCCAGCTGTCACATTCACATGAGTCTCTGGTCAGACGGCAGGAATGCTTTTACCGGCGATGTTCCCTGTGGTCCGGTGATGGGTTCTGATATCTTTCGGTGGTTTCTCGGTGGATGGATAAAACATGTGCCTGACGTAATGCCTTTTTATGCTCCCACGATCAATTCTTACAAAAGGTATGTTGATTCCTCATGGGCGCCCACCCGGTTGGCTTGGAGTTACGATAATCGTACCGCAGGATTTCGGGTTGTGGGCAAGGGATCCAGCCTCCGCATAGAATGTCGCATTCCCGGTGCTGATTGCAATCCATATTTAGCATTTGCGGCTGCTTTGGCCTCGGGGTTGGAGGGCATCAAAAACAAGATTGAACCACCGGAGTGCTTTGAAGGTGATATTTATGCTGCTAAACATTTGGATCGTGTACCCTATACCTTACAAGAATCCGTCGACCGGTTTGCCAGCAGCGATTTTAGTAAAAGTGTTTTTGGCGCTGAGGTAGTCGATCATTATACGCATTTTTTCCGGACGGAAATTGAAGCATTTAATAAATCCGTTACCGATTGGGAGCGCAAACGATATTTCGAGCAAATTTAAAATATCCAGAGGATGAAAATCTCAACAAGAGCCATTTAGTTCTTTGGTATTAAAAAATGCAAGCGAAGATTCTAAATGAGATTATGGTGGGAAAAATACAGCTCCTAATAAAAAATAGCCTATTTACCACAAAATAATTGAGCTCCTCCCGCTCACTATAAACAACTAGTAAATCACATTATATGAGATTAAAAAATAAGGTGGCGTTAATTACCGGTGGAGGCAATGGGATCGGCAGAGAAACAGCACTCCTCTTTGCCCGGGAGGGAGCAAAAATTGGGTTGGTGGATAACCGGGATGTCGATGGAAAGGCGACGGTGAAAATGATAAGTGAATTAGGACAGGAGGCGATTTTCATCCAGGCGGATGTCAGCCAAAGCATAGATTGTCAGGCGATGGTGTCTGCCGCTGAAAAAGAATTTGGCAAGCTGGATATACTTTTTAATAATGCGGGAATCATGCATGCCAATGATGGTGACGCCCTGGAAACGGAGGAAGCCATTTGGGATCACACCATGAATATTAATGTAAAAAGTGTATTTTTTGGTTGTAAATATGGTATCCCGGCTCTTCGACGGGCTGGTGGTGGATCTATTATCAATACGGCATCTTTTGTCGCTCTGATGGGTGCCGCCACGGCTCAGATTGCCTATACCGCTAGTAAAGGAGCTGTCCTGGCAATGAGTCGAGAATTGGCCGTGGTTCATGCCAGAGAAAATATCCGGGTCAATGCTTTGTGTCCGGGTCCGTTGCAGACGGAATTATTGATGAACTTCTTAAATACCGAAGCCAAGAAACAAAGAAGGCTGGTGCATGTACCTATGGGCAGATTTGGTCAAGCCAGGGAAGTTGCCCAGGCCGCACTTTTTCTGGCTTCCGATGAATCTTCCTACATGACCGGGACCCAATTTTTAGTAGATGGAGGTATCACTGCGGCATATGTTACGCCAGAGTAAATATCATAAGTTGAAATCAATTTCAGTTTAAATGAGTGAAAAAATACTTCGAACGATTAGCCCGGTCGATGGTAGTATCTATGTGGAACGTCGCCTCGCATCGGAAAAGCAGATTGAAGCTGTTTTAGACAAAAGTGAAAGAGCCCAATTTTCCTGGAAAAGAACATCGATCCAGCAACGAGCAACCATTTGTGAAAAAGTCGTTGAGTATTATGTGACCAATGCTACCGTGATCGGTGAAGAGATCTCGTGGCAGATGGGGCGTCCTATTCGTTATACACCTTCGGAAATCACGAAGGGTTTTCAGGAACGGGCCTTACACATGATACGGATAGCGGAAGAAGCACTGGCTGATCAAGCAGTGGATAAATTACCAGGTTTTCAGCGCTTTATTCGTCGTGACCCCCTCGGTGTGGTTATGGTTTTAGCACCCTGGAATTATCCCTATCTCACTGCAGTAAATTCGATCATACCTGCAATCATGTCTGGCAATAGCGTCATTTTGAAACATGCTCAACAGACCCCTCTATGTGCGGAGCGTTTCGCCGAAGCTTTTAAATTAGCTGATCTTCCGGAAGGGGTTTTCCAGTTTCTTCACGTTAATCATAGTCAGGTTGCTGATATCATTCGGGATTCCAGAATTTCTTATGTAGCATTTACCGGTTCGGTGGATGGAGGTCAGGCGATTAAAAATGCCATTGGCCAGCGATTTATTAATGCCGGATTGGAGTTGGGAGGAAAAGATCCTGCATATGTCACAGAAACTGCACATCTGCAAAATACGGTGGAAAATCTGGTAGATGGCTCTTTTTTTAATTCTGGACAATCTTGTTGTGGGATTGAGCGCATCTATGTGCATCAATCTTTGTATGATTCCTTTGTTAGCGATTTTGTTGAATTAACTAATAAATATAAATTAGGAAATCCCTTATCAACCGAGACCACGCTGGGACCTATGGTGAAAACATCGGCGGCCAAAAATGCACAAAGTCAAATTGCCCAGGCCATTAAAAACGGAGCTACAGCCTTAATTAATCCGGATTCTTTTTCCAATCACCAGGAAGGGACACCTTATATGGCCCCTCAGGTGTTGATCAATGTAAATCACACCATGCAAATTATGCGGGAAGAGACTTTCGGTCCGGTGGTTGGAATTATGCCAGTAAAAAGTGACGAAGAAGCCATCCAATTAATGAACGATAGCCGTTACGGACTGACGGCATCGATCTGGACAGATGATGTTGACCGGGCCATTGCCATCGGCGACCAGCTCGAAACGGGGACGTGTTTTATGAATCGCTGCGATTATCTTGATCCGGCCCTCGCCTGGACCGGTGTAAAAGATTCCGGGACGGGAGTCACCCTTTCGCAATTGGGGTACGAAATGCTCACCAAACCAAAGTCCTTTCATTTAAGATCAGTTTGAAAAGTGAAAGTAGGACTTCTGCAATGTGATCATGTTCCCCGGCATCTGCAATCTATCGGAGGAGATTATCCGCAAATGTTTAGCGCTTTCTTACCGGATGTTGATTTCAAGGTTTATGATATTTGTCATAATCATTTTCCCGCCTCGGCCAACGACTGTGATGTCTACTTGATGACCGGTTCTAAATACTCGGTTTATGACTCTTTAGAGTGGATCGATCAAACCAAAGAGTTTCTCCGAAATATCTATGCGGCGGAAAAATATTTCATTGGCATTTGTTTTGGACATCAAATGATGGCTGAAGCTTTGGGAGGAAAAGTACAGAAGAGTGACAAAGGCTGGTGTGTCGGTGTGCATAATTTTACCTTGTCAAAAAGGTTTGATTGGATGACACCTCATCGAGAAAACGTTAATCTGATCATGAGTTGTCAGGACCAGGTGATCTTACTACCTATAGATAGCCAGATTATTGCGCAGTCTGCCGATTGCCCGGCTGGTATTTTTACCATCGGAGAAAAAATGTTGGGTATTCAGGGGCACCCCGAATTTCCCAAAGAGTATAGCCGGATGCTAATCAAAGAAAGGAGAGAGAAGATTGGTGCGGATAAGAGCGTCAAGGCCATAGATAGTCTAAAGCTGGACCTTGATGTAGACATCATTTCACAATGGATTATGCATTTCGCCGCAGGTCAGTAGGAGGGAGGTACTCTTGGGATCTGGTGTTGCTGGGATCTGGGAGCCTATCTGGGCCAAAATAAACATCAGAAAATTGATGCCACACTCTGAAAGCCAAACAATCAGAACGAAAGGATCCTAGAGCCCAAAGCCCATTTGCCAAACGACCGGCTCTAGGAGGATGTTGAAATACCCAAATTGCGCTGATTTTTCCTACTATTAATTTATTATTTCAAAATCATAAGCCGTTCTCATCGTTTCTGACTTCGTTGATCCTCAGTCAGTTACCACCCGGTATCTTCCCCGTCCGTACCGGCACGGGCGGGCATCGTCTCGCCTCGTCAGA
>JABDLW010000061.1 GCA_013001805.1 Saprospiraceae bacterium
ATTTTGACCAGCTGTACGATATTTGCTCCACCAGTCTAAGGTTTGTGGGTCCATTATTCCGCTGTGAAACATCAAAGGCATACGTTGATGCCTTGAAGGAAGATCCACCTCAAAATTTCAAGTACAAGATTTTGAAATCCTATGAGGATCATGAGTCGGCATGCATAATTTACCAGTTCTCCAAACCTGGAACCATGATGATCATGATGCAAATGTTTGAAATAACTGATGGAAAAATATCTGGTATTTTACTGTTGTTTGATACGAAAAATTTGACGTAACAAAATTGCCAGGGCTGAAGAAATTAAATTATAACTGTGCAATTTGGGGAAATGCAATTGACAAACTCTTGTTATAATTAACATGTTTTCATATTAAACCAAATCGCTGTCCCACTTCAATAGCCTCAATGGAATTGTTGGCATTCATCTTTTCCAAGATCCGCTGCCGGTGGGTGTTTACCGTGTGGACACTTATATTGAGTTGATCACTAATTTCTTTGCTAAGCATGCCTCGACTCACCAAATTAAAGATTTGGGATTCTCTTTTTGTAAGTACGGGTAGATTTTCTTGATTTAAAAGAGAAAAGGTGGCTCCGTTTTTGGTATTGACTACCTGGCTTAGCACCTGGATCCCCGAATTCTGATTTGGCGAGATGTCTACCATGCTAAGTGCCAGCCAGATTTTTCCTTTAGCATCCGTCTTAAAAGACTTGTGTTGTTCAATCACTCGTATGAAGGAACCCCCTGGTACGACTACCCGGTACTCGTTGATCAGCTTGTAGTAGCCTAATTCATCGTGCGGAATTTCACCATACAACTGCATCATTTTAATCGCGATCTCGTGCAGTATTACCTGATCTTCGAGAGGGACTAGTTCGTGCAACGATTGGTGACTTTTGGCATCTTCAACCGACAGGCTGAAAAGGTCATCGAAGTTCTCTGACGCGAAAAGGTGTGACTTACGGTGCAGATCAAAAACGGATAAGGCACTCCGGTTCAATTTCGCGAGTTCTTCAAGGAATGGAACCTGTAAATTAAACCAGGGATAATCAAGGTCTTTTTCGTCAAACACCAATTGTTGCAAGATGTCGAAATAGGATCCGCGTAATCTCTCCAGTTCATCTTTCATGAGTCCAAAATACTGATTAATCAGTATTTCGATGTGGCAGTAAATGATGTCTCTTTGTAGTAAAATTTAATTGATGAAACGGTCATTCCTTCTTCTATCATTTCTGTTCTTACACATATTGTCCTATACTCAGGTTGCTTCCCAGAGTACAATCGAAGGAGTTGTCCGGGATGCCCGGACAGAAGAACCCATTGCCTACGCCAATATTGTTGTATTGGGTCAGGACACGTCCTGGGGAGAGGTTTCGGATTTTGAGGGATACTTTACCTTGTCCTTGCCAGTGGGCCGATATGAATTAAAAGCATCATTCATAGGATATCAGGAAGTTTGGAAAACTGATGTCGTCCTTACATCAGCCAACTCAACCCTCCTGGAAATCTCCATGGAAGAATCTCCCTTTAATCTGGATGAGGTCCTGGTGCGGCCACTCATTGATAAAAGAAAGACGAAGAACAATTTCTCATTGTTAAGTAGCCGGCTGCTGAGCATGGAAGAAGCCAATAGATATGCAGGAGGATTTGATGATCCTGCCCGGCTCGCATCGGCTTTTGCCGGGGTGAGCAGTAAGGTAGGTACAAATGGCATATCAATTCGGGGGAATGCACCGAAATACCTGCTTTGGAATATGGAGGGAGTGGAAATCCCAAACCCTAACCATTTTGCCAACCTTTCGGTGTTTGGTGGAGGGGGCCTTACCGCATTGAGTAGTCAGGTGATGGACAACACAGATTTCTTAACCGGAGCCATGCCGGCGAGTTACTCCAATGCGCTCTCCGGAGTATTTGATCTCTCCATGCGCACTGGAAGTCATAATACTCATCGACATAGCATTCAGATGGGTCTGATTGGGCTGGATGCTGCCTCGGAAGGTCCTCTTGGTAAAAGAAATAAGTCTTCTTACCTGATCAACTATCGCTATTCGACTCTGGCTGCAGTGCAATCGCTATTGCCGGAGGAGGCACAGGGTGTCAAGTATGAAGACGTTTCTTTCAATTTGTCCTTTCCGAGTCTAGCCAGGGGAACCATTGAATGGTGGGGTCTGGGTCTCAGAGACCGCTCCGGACAAAAAGCAGTCACCGACAAGCAATTGCAATTTTATAAACAAGATCTGCAGGAGCAACAGGTCAATCAATCTATGGCTGCGAGCGGAATCAAATACCTTAAATTCTTTGATGGTCCGCTCCAACAAGTTCTTAGGACACAGGTAGCCTTTTCGCTGACAAAGACAGATTTACAAACTTCCTCACTAACCCCAGACAATCTTTTAGAGGATGAAAATGAAATCCTGGACCAGCAAATGAATATCCATTTTATTTCGAGCCTAAGTTCGAAGTTTTCTCAGCAACATGTTAATGAAACAGGACTAAAGGTCAGGCTTTTGGGCTATAACTTAGCGCTTGCGGACGCGATCGTTCCGGGAGTCTTAAATAGTGTCGTGGATCGCAAAGGACAAAGTACTTTAGCCACGATTTATTCGAATTCGTCTTTTGCTCTTTCGGCCAGATCCACTTTGAACACGGGCGTCTCATTTCAATACTTTGCGCTATCACAAGAGTGCACTCTGGAACCCAGGCTTGCCTTTTCCTATCAATTATCAAAGTCGGTAAAGGCTGGATTTGGCTATGGTATGCACAGCAGAATCGAGCCCTTGCATTTTTACTTTTCTCAAGATATTTTGGGAGAACCGCAGAACAAACGGCTCAAATTAGCAAAAGCGCATCATTTGGTGTTTAATTTTCAGTGGAGTCCTTCCTCTGCTTATTTGATCAAGCTAGAACCTTATTTCCAGAAGCTCTTTGATGTTCCGGTAACCTCAGAAAGTCAGCAATCCTTTATCAATATTGAAAATGACTGGTTCTTAAATGAAAAACTACTCAATAGCGGCGGAGGTCGCAATATTGGGATCGACTTTACTATTGAAAAGTATCTTAAAAATGGCTTCTATGGGTTGTTTACTTCTTCCCTTTTTGACTCCAAATTCAATATCGCAGAGGGAACCTGGTTAGATACCAGATACAATCTTCAATTTGTGGGAAATATCTTACTGGGCAAGGAGTTTGAATTGGGTCCAGCTGGTCGCAAGAGCGTCAACATCAACTGGCGCACAACACTACTTGGTGGTCAACCTATTCGCCGTGTTGATGAAAAAGGATCACTTGAATCGGATGAGATTATCTTTATCGTTGAATCTCGATATGACGATCGCCTGAATCCCTCACTGATCCACCATTTTACTGCAAATTTCCTTATTAACCGGCCGAAAGTGACTCACGCCCTGTCACTGAAAGTATTGAATGTGGGAGGTTATAAAGAGTTTCTTGGATTTCGTCTAAACCGGATAAAACCGGGAATAGATACCTACCGTGAGGCACTAGTTATACCAAACCTTAGTTACAAAATCAGCTTCTAAGTGACCCACTGGCGTTATACCGTCAAAATCATGTCAAATCTGGCCGTCAATGGGCAGTGAAGTGGATATTTGCAG
Organism: Saprospiraceae bacterium; assembly: GCA_013001805.1. GTDB lineage: Bacteria > Bacteroidota > Bacteroidia > Chitinophagales > Saprospiraceae > JABDMH01. The sequence goes on from JABDLW010000061.1 coordinate 3,617, forward strand.
TAATTGTCGATAGGTTTGCAGTTGTTTAAACTATAAACTAAATGAACTTGATGATGAAGTTGCCTGCACACAAATCACTTTATGCAGTTCTTATTGTTGCTTTAGTCTTAATGGTATCATGTAAGAAGGATCCTGAGGTGGTGCCTACAACAGGCAAAATTAAGGGCACTATTACGCTATTGAATACGGATGTCTGGACCACTTTTCAAGATAGTGGCGAAGTACAATTGACCATATTTCCCGAGTTTTCGCTTGATCCTCCGGCAGGCTGGGGCCCTGTCCCGGATGGCCTGTTTGGTCCCAACGTACCCGGTGGCACTTATGCCATTGGTGCACCGAGTAATGCACAGAATCCGACCGTGTTTAATTACGCGATGGGCGCTACGGGTGGTACCTACGAGTTGGAAGTAGATCCGGGCACCTACTCAGCTTTGGCATTAGGATTCCGGCATAATTTTATTACGGATCCCAGTTTAAGGACGGCGACTTTGGGCGTACATTGGGGCAATCCAACTAGCGTGAGTCATGGCATCGTGATTAAGGCTAACATCGCGGGAAATGTGGTGACATTGTTCGATTATCCTGCTCCTTCACCGATCACCGTCAATGCCGGTGACGAATTAACTATTGATTTCACTGCAGACTTTGGGTTTATCGAGGACTGGTATAGATAATCTAATTATATAAGCATGCGTTTTCTGGTAATATCAGTATTGCTATTAGGATTACCTGGTCTGACGCATGCTCAAAATACAGATCTGCGAGGTACGGTTTCGGAGCAAGCCAGGATATATGGTCTCATCACCGATGCCGAAACTGGCGAGCCACTGTCTTTGGCTCATGTCCAGATTCTTCCCCTAAACTCGGGCTCAGTTACCGATGAGGCTGGTCAATATCAATTAGCTGACATTCCCGCTGGGTTCTATGGTATTTCGGCATCGTCTTTGGGTTATCACCAGATCCAGCACGATTCGATCCTGGTAACGCCCGGAGATCAACTGGAATTGAATTTTTCGCTGGAAATTGCCAGCATCCAGCAGGATGAGGTGATCGTAACTGCAGCGCGCAGGGCTCAGGCAGTGGCATTGGCCCCGGCCTCAGTGGCAATGATATCCGCAAATCAAATTGCAAGCCAAAACCTGCAGACATTCGATCAGGCTTTTGACGGAATTACCGGGGTACAAGTCACGCGTTCCAGTGGCTCCAATATACAAGCTCTTTCTATCCGGGGGGCCTCCGAGGTGGCGGGAGGCGGAATCGGTAATCGGGTCCTGCTGTTGATAGATGGTAGACCCTCATTGAGTCCCGAATCCGGTGGTGCTCTTTGGAATTTGGTACCCTTACAATCTATAGATCGCATCGAGGTGGTGAAAGGAGCATATTCATCTTTATTTGGATCCAGTGCAATGGGAGGTGTAATCAATGTCATTACCAAAGTGCCGGCCACCAGAACCACAACCAGCGGCCATGTAAATTATGGATTATATGACCCTACCAATCGTGGCACCTATCAGGAAGGAGGCCAATATTATACAGCGGAGATAAGTCATGGAGGGAGTCTTGATAAATGGAAATATTTGCTAAATGCTGGCAGGAAATCAAATACCGGCCATCGGGAAAAATCCGCGTTTGACATAAATCATTTATTTGGAAAGGTCATTTATCAGGCAAACACAAAAGATAAATGGATCCTTTCCGGAAACTTTAATCAAATTAATAATGATGCCCCGGCCACCTGGCTTAACTCAAGATTGGCCTATTCAGTAGCCCCCCATAGACTAGACGATTTCCAGGAAAAACGCGAATTTAATACGGACTTAAATTATCAGTCCCTAAGAAATGGAAATCTTAAGTACGACGGTCGCGTCTACTACTATAGAAATTATTCTTTTTTTAGTTTCAACGATGATAAGGAAGATAAATCAGACAATAATGTAAACTTTGGTAAGCAAAGTGTAGATGAGGAATCCATAACTGCAGACAGAGTGGGTGCTGCTTTCCAAGTTGACTACCACATTCCTAAGCATTACTTTATTTTTGGCACCGATATTAAAACAGATTATGTAAACGGAGTGCCTGATACCGTGCTCTATGGTAAGCATCGCTCTTTAAGTGGTGGCATTTATGTCCAGGATGAAATACCCATTGGCCAACAGATTATTGCCACAATGGGATTGCGATATGATTATTTTAATCTTGAGAATTCGTTTTCTGAATCAAATTTTAGTCCCAAAGTTGCCGCTGTATGGAAAAAAAATGATCGATTGGCTCTGAGAATACTATTTGCACAGGCATTCCGTAATCCGTCTATGGCGGAAAGATTTATCAAGTTTGAACAAGGAGGGGGATTGCGATTTCAACCTAATCCGGAGTTACGCGCGGAGAAATTAACCGCTTCAATAGAATTTGGAGGTAGCTATCATTTTAGTAAGTCCACATCCCTGGATATCGCCATTTTTCACAACAATTATAAAGATCTCATATCTTTTCGCCAGCTGCCAGACCCCCGGGGAGGACTTCTTTACCAGGTAATAAATTTAAATAAGGCGGTTATGCAAGGTCTGGAGGTAAATATTAAAACACAGGTGGGTAAGGTTGTCCGGGCATCGCTGGGTTATACATTTCTTGATGCCCGTGATGTTTCTGACACCCGCTTTAACAATAATTTGGCTTACAAGATCAAACACTCGCTTAATGCATCGCTGGCTTTTACCTACAAACCGTTATCCCTTCAATTAAATGGGCGATACCGCAGTGCGGTCAAGGAAGTTTTTATTTATCCCGGAAGTGAACCCGACGCCTATACCTTATATAATGCAAAACTTAATTATCGTTTTACAGATAATGTAAATGGCTATTTCGCGATAGATAATTTTACCAATACCGCATATGAGGAACTGGAGCGCTACCGCATGCCCGTACGTGGTTATACTTTGGGGATGCGATTTGAATTATAGGGCGGTCCTTTTTTCATAAAGTCTGAGCCTTCTTAGCTCTTAATTTTTCTCCCTCATAGAAATACCCCTCAATATAGGCCATAAAAAATGATCGACAATAATCCAATAGCCGGCACCGCTGACTGCCACACCGTTGCTGACTTTTTTTGTGACTGGCCTACATCCATCAGGTATAGAAAGAATTCTCGTTCCCTCCTTCTCTTAGGTTATCTCTCCATGGTGTTGAGGATTAAGGGATTATTTCTGAGGCATCTGCAAAAGAATGGCTAGATTAGATCTTCTTTAAACATGAAGATCTTGAATAAAATTATCTCCTTATTGATTTTCGCCGTTTTCAGTTTATCCTGTGGGCCTGGGAGTGAAATAACTGCTGATCATAAACCCAATATTATCTACATTTTAGCCGATGACCTGGGTTATGGAGAGCTGGGCTGTTATGGGCAGGGAATTATTGAAACTCCAAATCTCGACCAGTTGGCTGCGACCGGCATGCAATTCATGCAACACTATACCGGGGCGCCGGTCTGTGCACCTGCCCGGTGTACGCTACTTACTGGCAAGCACAGTGGGCATGCTTTTGTGCGGGGAAATGATGAATGGAGGGAAAGGGGAGAAGTGTGGGATTTTGCGGCTATGTTTAATGATCCTAAATTGGAAGGACAGCGACCAATTCCCGATGAGGAGATAACCGTGGCTGAACTTTTGAAAAAAGCTGGATATATTAATGGTTGCGTCGGAAAATGGGGATTGGGTGCCCCAGAGACGGAAGGGGTTCCCAACCGGCAGGGATTTGACTTTTTCTATGGTTATAATTGCCAGCGTCAGGCGCATACCTTATATCCTATGCATTTATGGAAAAATGAAGAACGAGATTTACTTAATAATAAGATGGTGGCACCCAAGACCAAATTAGCTGAGGGAGCAGATCCGAATGATTCTGCCAGTTACACAAATTATCGTTTAGATGATTATGCACCCACTTTAATGCATGATGAGGCATTAAACTTCATTAAATCTAATCACGAATCACCGTTCTTTCTTTATTATGCCAGTCCATTGCCACATGTGCCACTCCAAGCTCCCAGGCGATGGGTAGACTATTACCGGAATAAGATCGGACCGGAAGAACCCTATATCGGTGACCAGGGATATTTTCCTTGTCAATACCCCCGTGCAACCTATGCAGCGATGATTTCGTATTTAGATGAGCAGGTTGGTGATTTGATGTCAATATTAAAATCACTGGAAATTCATGACCACACATTAGTTATTTTTTCCAGTGATAATGGGCCTACATATACTGGTGGTGCGGATACCAGGTTTTTTGACAGTGCACGGCCATTTAAAACTGAATATGGTTGGGGTAAGGGTTTTGTGCACGAAGGGGGTATTCGCGTGCCCATGATCGCTACCTGGCCCGGACATATTGAGGCGGGATCAAAATCTGATTTAGTTTCTTGTTTTATCGATGTTTTACCAACATTTTGTGATGTCGCACAGGTGGAAAAGCCGCAAAATATTGATGGAATAAGTTTTCTGCCTACTCTTTTGAATGAGGGGAATCAAGACCTGCATGAGTATTTGTATTGGGAGTTTCCGGAATACAAGGGACAACAGGCGTTGCGGATGGGAAATTACAAGGCAATTCGCAAAAACATTCAAGAGGGAAATTTGGAAATAGAACTGTATGATTTATCCTTGGATATTCAAGAGACAAATAATGTTGCTCACGAAAATCCCGAACTTATCGAGAAAATTAGATCCATTCTTGATCAAGAACATATCCAGGCAACTACCCAAAGGTTTTGGATGAAGGCATTAGGCGACACTTCAGGGTGAGGCTCCCCTTCGACTTCGCTCAGGGCAGGCCCTTCGACTGTGCTCAGAGCAGGACATTTAAACACTTTACGGTATCATCCATCTTTTTCGGCCGTGCAAATTCACTTGGCACTGTAAATTGTCCTAGAAAAACTTTTGACGAGCCATCAAGGGTAGCCGATAGCAGGAATGCGAGCGACCAGATTTTGTATTACAGTCTATAGCGAGTATGGCATGCTTTAGATGAGAAACTGGTGGCCAGGATTTTAGACGGGCTCACCCGAACCGGGGATAGAGAATATAAATCCTTTTGTTGTCATTGCCTTAAAATTTCTGTCTTCAAGTTGATAACCTTTTTAAATAGTCGACATAATGGCATGTAACTATTTAAATAACCTATCATGAAAAAATATCATTTACCTACTATTATTCTAATGTTGATCACTTTTTGGCAAAGTGATTTCATAAAGAGCCAAACTCAAGTTTATATCAATCCCAACAGCGTCTTTGACCTGGGTGTAACTACCGGCCAATTGACTTTCAGTAATCAGGAAGGCATTCATTCTGATCAATATGCGTTCTGGGCTGAAAGAATCGAGAGCAAGTATTCAAATGCCATGCTTCCCAAGCTG